>NZ_JAOSKF010000002.1:0-207335 GCF_027493735.1 Candidatus Kuenenia sp. | reverse complement strand
ATTGACCCAGAATTAATGTAGCAAAGGAAAGCTTGCCGATATCGTAAATCGTTTTTGCTAAATTCTCATACTTTTTCATACTCAACATTTTATCAAATACACCAATAAAAAGAAATGCTAAATAAAGCAGATAAGAACACACAAAAAGAAATTGACAATAGCTTGAAAGTACGGTAGTACGTACTCAAATACTGGTGTTGACGGACACCATAAAATATATGCCTGATAAAACAGGCAATCAGGGGCAACGGCATTCTTGAACCGTCATTCAAGGGTGTTTGTTGCCTTTTTTTATTACAGGGGGTGATTATGGCGGTAAGGTGGAAGAAATACCATAAAGAATGCAAGGGCAAGCGGGCTGAGGGCGACAGGCACGGCAAGGTTATTGAGAAGGGTATTGACTGTGAAGGCAAGCGGGGTAAGTATTGTCCTTTAGGTGTATCAAATCCTTGTGGAGCATGGGCGATTGATTACCGGGAAACGGACGGCAGATGGGTATCAAAGGTCTTTCCGGGCATATCACGGACGGAAGCAAGGGAGCGTTTAGAGGATATCCGGAGCAATATCAGAAGGGGTATGATAGGGCTACCGCAAACACGAAAGACGCCTTCGCTGAAAGAATACACCAAAAAGTATTTAGAGTTTTCTAAGGGCGACAAGGAGAATACCTTACTGTCAAAGAAAAGAGCTATTAATGTATTGGTGCAGTATCTTGGGGATTACCGGCTGGACAAGATAACTACGTTTATCATTGAGAAATTCCGAATTGAACGCAGAGAAAAGGACAAGGTAAAGGATTCGGTCATAAATCAGGATATTGCAATATTAACCCATTTGTACAATACGGCAATAAAAGAGGGGGTAATTGATAAAACTCCATGCCAGAACGTAAAGAGACTTAAAACAGCACAAACGAAAGACCGGATATTGTCAGGCGCCGAAATTGCTTTATTGTTTGAAAAACTGCAAGGAAAAGACCGGCTCATGGTATTGGTAGGACTCTTTACCGGGTTACGTTTAGGCGGTGTTTTAGGGCTTTCATGGGCTGATATAGACCTTGAAAATGGTTTAATCACTTCTAACCATAAGACCGGTAAGATGGTATCAATCCCAATATCTGATTACCTTGCCGGGGAGTTACGGAAGTGGAAAGAATCAAGTCACGGTGACAAGCTATTCGTAGAAGGCAAGGTAACAAACCGGGCGAGAATTAATCATAGCTGTCACTTTAGCTGTTTATTCAAAGGCTTAGACATTCAAAACTTTACCTTCCATAACCTACGACATACCTTTGCCAGTCTCCTGCAAGGTGAATTAGGTATTGGCGCAATAGTAGTGCAAGGCATGACCGGGCATTCAAGCTTAGGAATGTTGCAGAAATACTCTCATACCGGTATGGACTCAAAGAAGATGGCTATCAACGCCTTGACCGAACATGTGCTAAATACAACACCAAAGACCGTATTTGCTATAGCACAATAAGTTCTTCGTGGTTTCTACGAAGCACAATAAATAAAGTACGACTGAGGTACGACTTTGCTTTAAGAACACTAGTAACGAATTGCCTTGTAAGGCTACAGCAATAAGGCTTTCAGGGTAGCTTTCAGGTAGGAACTAACATTACAAGTATTAATTGCCACAGAATATAAAACCATTTTTCAGAAAGCAAATTTCATTGACAATAAATAAATTGTTTCGGTATAGTGCATTTTTAATTCTTTCCGGCAAAAGAATTGTCCTTATTTTTTACGTTCTATCGTACATTTTGAAAAACTCTCGGGATTAACTATGAAAAGAATACACGTAGGTATTATCGGTATGGGCACTATTGGGACGGGAGTCGCAAAAATTCTTCTGGAAGCCAATTCTCCCCTCAGGGAAAAGCTAGACACTGTCCCTGTATTAATGGGTATAGCCGATTGTAATCCTGATGCTAAGAATAAAATAGCTTTGCCTCCTGCTGTGACATTTACCACTGACGCAAATACCTTATTACATGACCCAAATATCCACATCATCGTCGAACTTGTAGGCGGGGCGACCATTGCAAAGGAAATTGTCATCAAGGCGCTTGAAAACGGAAAGGATGTCGTTACTGCGAACAAGATGCTCCTTGCCCTCCATGGCTCTGAATTATTCAGGAAAGCCCGCCAGCACGGGAAAAGCATCTCTTTCGAAGCAAGCGTTGGAGGGGGCATTCCGATCATCGCAGAACTTAGAGACGGCCTTATCGCAAACAAGATTGAATGTATTTTGGGAATAGTTAACGGCACAACTAACTATATATTAACCCGGATGACCAAAGAAAACGTCGAATACGGCGCAACCCTTAAGGAAGCACAAACACTTGGTTATGCTGAAAAAGACCCAACGATGGACGTTGAAGGCATTGATTCGGCGCACAAGCTTGCAATCCTTGCCAGGATTGGCTTTGGAGTGGATGTTAATTGCGAAAATATTTATTGTGAGGGTATCAGTAAAGTCGAACTCTCTGATATATGGTACGCCCATGAATTGGGATATACCTTAAAACTTCTTGCAATAGCAAAAAAAAGAGAGAGCGGTCTTGAATTGCGGGTACATCCTACACTCCTGCCACACGAACACCCTCTTTCTTCGGTAAACGGGGTATTTAACGCCATCTGTATCAAAGGAAGCGCTGTCGGAGATTCAATGATATACGGAAGAGGCGCCGGAGAAATGCCCACGGCAAGCGCAGTAGTCGCTGATATTGTTGACGTGGCGCTCGGTAGGGCAAATATTACCTTCAATACAATGAAAATCTTTTCCGGGCAATGCGAACGTGTTTCCATCGCCGATATGAAAGAGATAAAAACACGATATTACTTACGGTTCTCCGTAATAGACAGACCCGGTGTACTGGCAAAAATTTCCGGGATACTGGGAAATCATGAAATAAGCATTGCCTCGGTAATTCAACGGCAGGCAAAAGAAAAGGGACATGTCCCCCTCATCCTGATGACCCATATTGCGGAAGAAGGCAATTTGCTGAATGCGCTTTCTGAAATCAAACAATTAGACGTCGTAAAAGACCAAACACGATTCCTGCGTGTTGAAGAATAGGAGATATTCTTGAAATACTGCATTATCATTCCTGACGGCATGGCAGATTATCCAATAGAAAAACTGGGTGGAAGGACGCCCCTTGAGACCGCCCGTACGCCATATCTTGACCTCTTATCTGAAAACGGCCGGATAGGCACCGTTCAGACGATTCCGCGAGGATTCCCACCGGGAAGCGACGTTGCCAATCTTACGATAGTGGGATACAACCCAAGTGATTATTACACAGGCAGGGCCCCTCTGGAAGCGGCAAGTATTGGCATTCAACTGGAAGAAGAAGACTGCGCATTCCGGTGCAATTTCATTACTGCCAACGAAGACACCCTGGTAGATTTTTGTGCAGGACACATTAAAACGGAAGAGGCGGATATCCTTATAAAACTGCTCAATGAACGATTCGGGAATGATGCTATCCAATTTTATACAGGGAAAAGCTACCGCCACATTATGGTATATAAAGGTACGCAGAAGATAAACACCACATGTTTTCCCCCTCATGACATTATGGGAAAATCGATTGAAGAACATCTTCCAAAGGGGAAAGGAAGTGAAATCATCATTGATATCATGGAACGCTCGCGGGGACTACTATACAATCATGACATAAACAAGGTGCGTATTGACCTTCAGGAAAACCCTGCCAATATGATCTGGCTATGGGGTCACGGATATCGCCCCAAAATGCCTTCGTTCCAGGAACGATTCAACTTAAAAGGCGCTGTGATTACGGCAGTGGACCTGATCAAGGGTATTTCTCTCTATCTGGGATGGGACATTATAAACGTTCCCGGCGCTACAGGATACTACGACACTGATTACAGCAACAAGGGGAAATATGCCATCGAAGCACTGGAAAACCATGATATGGTACTGGTGCACATTGAATCGCCCGATGAAGCAGGACACGAAGGCAATATAAAAGAAAAGGTAACTGCTATTGAGCAAATTGACAGTAAGATTATAGGGCCAATTACAGATGCCGGGAACTCATTTCAGGAACTTCGTATTCTGGTGCTGCCGGATCATTACACACCAATTGAAAAAAGAACTCACACCGCGGAGCCCGTGCCCTTTGTAGTATGCGGCTCCGGCATTCAAAAAGATGATGGGAAGCCGCTTACGGAAGCAAATGCTGCGGCGTCAAAACTACATATCAGCAAGGGCCACGAGTTAATCGAACGCCTCATTTCAGGTTCTTTCTGATACGAAATTATATGTTTGTCCATGAATTTATTGAGAAATTTCAACAACCTAAACTGTTGCAAAACGGGAAAGATTTTTTGACCAATGATAAAGCTGGTACTGATAAGACATGGCGAGAGTATATGGAATTACGAAAATATATTCACCGGGTGGACGGACGTTGATTTATCGGCTCATGGAATTACAGAGGCAAAACAGGCAGGGAGCATTTTAAAAAAAGAGGGATATGTTTTTGATATTGCCTTCACTTCTGTCCTTAAAAGAGCAATTAAAACCTTGTGGTATATTTTAGATGAAATGGATTTAACGTGGATACCCGTACAAAAAACATGGAGATTGAATGAAAGGCACTATGGTGCATTGCAAGGTTTAAACAAAGCAGAGGTGGCTAAAAAATACGGGGAAGAACAGGTCTTTCTCTGGAGAAGAAGTTATGATACGCCTCCGCCCCCTCTTACGTTAACAGACAACCGCTATCCCGGCAACGACGTCAGATACCGGAGTCTTAGTAAAGAAGAAATTCCTTTCACCGAGAGCCTGAGAGATACCATTTTTCGATTTTTGCCGTACTGGGATGATGCCATAGCGCCTGCAATACGTGAGAAAAAAAGGGTTATCGTTGTAGCTCACGGAAATAGTTTGAGGGCTTTGGTCAAGTATCTTGATGATATACCAGACGATAAAATCGCTGAGTTAAGCATCCCGACAGGCATACCCCTTGTATACGAACTTGACGAAGGGTTAAAACCGACCTCAAAATATTATCTTCGCGGAGATTGAATGTTAAAGACGTGAAATCGAATGTGTTACCTTTTCATTTTTTTAAATAGATAATCCTAATATCCCGGATACTGTTAAGGTAATATCAGGAAAATTTTCTGGTGATATCTTTTGATTATAACGCCGTTTCATCATTATATTATAACCTTCAGGGGTTGGTTCATTATATATCTGCACAATATTTTCTATTAAATTCACCAGCCATACCTCTTTAATATTTGCCTTTGCATACAACGGGATTTTAGTTTCACAGTCATACGCTAAAGAGCTGTCTGCAACTTCTATAATTAAGAGAACATCTTCCGGTTGGGGGAGTTGTTCAGCATAAAAATCGGGACGTCTTTTTATTATTGTTATATCTGGTTCCGGTTCAGAGTATTCAGTCAGGCTTAAAGGATTTTGAATATTAACAATTGCCCTTTTCTGTAATTTTTCGCTAAAGAGTTCATTTAACCGGCTAACACATGCAGCATGCCGACTCCCAATGGGCGTCATATCAATGATCCTCCCCTCAACAAGTTCCACTCTGTCATCTTCATGCAGTATGTTACTTTCTATCAACCGATGATATTCTTTAACGTTAAAACGATGAATTGATAATGCTGTATTCATAATCACAAACCTCCATAATCAAAAAATTAACCACAGATGCAGCCGGATAAACACGGATTCGAATTTCTAAATGAGCGCATCTTTAGTATTTCGTGCTCATTTGGTTCCGGCTTGTCCACGTTAGGTCGTGTATGTTCATTTATTGTAATCAACGGGACAGCCCATGTGTGTTTTTTTCGTACGCGGCCGAAGATAAATAAACCAGAACATGATACCGATTAACATAACCCCTCCTACGATATTCCCAAAAGTAACCGGCAAAAGATTATTGATAAAAAAACCTTTCCACGTAAGCTGGGACAGGTTCAGCGTCCTTCCTGCCATTTTTTCAGCAGCGTCAACAACAAAGTGATTTTTCCGCAACATTATACCCATCGGGATAAAATACATGTTTGATACACACTGTTCAAATCCACTGGCAACGAAACCCCCGATAGGGAATATAATTGAAAAAATCTTGTCCGCTGTACTCTTTCCACTAAAGCATATCCAAATGGCAAGACATATCAACGCATTGCAAAGGACTCCACGGGTAAAAGCTGCGTTAAAAGAAAGATTAACCTTATTATGTGCTATAAGCAGGGCTTTCGCACCAACCATATGGTTAAAAAATTCCCATTGATGTGTTTCATACATCCACCACACCATTGTGAGACTGCCCACTAAATTACCAATGTATATGACGCCCCAATTTGTGAGCAGTTCATATAAAGTAATCTTTTTGCCTGCAAATCCAATAATACCGAGACAGTTGCCGGTAAAAACTTCTGCGCCTCCAATAACTGCCAGTATAAATCCAAGAGAATATACAATCCCTTCGATAAGTGAGGTAATTCCGTAGTGCAAGGTTGAATCACTTGTTACCAATGTAGAAAACTGTGCGCCAAAACCAAGATAAATCCCGGCCAAAACGCCAAGAGAAAAGGATTTGGAACGGTTTAGCGCTGCCTTATGTATCGTTACATCATAAATTGTTGTTGCGATTTTATATGGCGTATAGGCATCTATATCTATTAGCTTGACAGGGGATTGAGCGTTAGCGTCTTTCACAGCTTCCTTCCTGTAATTTAAGGGTCAGGGTCCGTGGTTTTGTTGTGATAAAACTTCTTGTGCGCCGTCTACGTACAAAAGAATAAATCGGTATTTTTGAGATTTTAAAAAGCCGGTTTCTACTGAACACGCCGGGGATTATTACGTAATAACATGTTACTTTTACAATTTACTAACATGTGCTTTATAATCTTCAGGATTAATATTGTATTTTTTTATCAGCTTATAGATATCAGCCCTGTAACGGCTTGCCATTTTTGATGCATTTGTAATGTTGCCATTGTTTGCCTTCAGTAGATTTTCGATGTATTCCCTTTCGAATCTTTCTTTCGCGTCCTTGTAAGAATGAAAAACATTTGTGGTGGTATTTCTTTCCGGAAAAATATCTTCCGGTTCAATATTATTTTTATTTGCCACGATGGCCGCATGCTCTATTTTGTTTCTTAATTCACGAATATTTCCCGGCCAGTCATACAAAAGCATCCTTTGTAAGGCAGCGGGAGAAAATCCAAGCGGGTCTTTCTTTAAAGCCTTGCAAAATTCCGTTATAAAATACGTTGCCAATAGCGGGATATCATCTTTTCTTTGCCTTAAGGGAGGAAGATAGACAGGCATAACATGTATTCTGTAAAACAAATCATCACGAAAAGTCCCTTCGCTCACTGCCTTTTGCAAATCGGTGTTCGAGGCGGCAATAATCCTGACGTTGATCTTTCTGTTCTTTGTACTTCCGACTGGTTTAATTTCCCTTTCTTGCAAAACTCTCAAAAGTTTTATTTGGAATATCATTGAAGTATTGCTGATTTCGTCAAGAAAGATTGACCCTTTATCGGCTTGCGCAAAAAGTCCCTCTTTTGATTCATGTGCGTCCGTATAAGCCCCTCGTATATGTCCGAACAGTTCATTTTCCAATAATCCCTCCGGGATAGCACCGCAGTTTGTGGCAATAAACGGCCCATTGGCACGGTTACTATTTTGGTGAATTGCCCTGGCTATCAATTCCTTTCCGGTACCGCTTTCTCCATAAATGATAACATTGCAATCAGTTTTTGACACCCTTGACACCAGTTCAAGGATTTCCAGCATCTGTTTATTTTTCCCGATAATCGGATTAAAATTGTTCCGTTCATCAAGCTGATTCCTTAGGTATTCTATTTCTTGTGTAAGCCTTTGTTTCTCAAGGGCATTTTTGATCTGCATTGCCAAATCATCATTCCTGAAGGGTTTGGCGATATAACTATAGGCGCCCCTTCTCATGGCTTCTACGGCGCTTTCTATACTTCCATGCGCCGTTATTATAATAATGGGGAGCTTGGGATAATTCTTTATTATATCTCTCATTAATTCTATACCATTTTCTTCAGACAACCGGAGGTCAACAAGAACAAGGTTAATCTTGTTCTGAAATAATACCGTTTTCGCTTCATCTCCGTCCTTTGCTATTGATACAGAATAGCCTAATGCTTTTAAACGCATCTGCAGGACTTCTAAAATGCTCGCATCATCATCTATAATAAGTATTTTTTCTTTTGACATAATAACAAATTATTACATATGAATTATTCCGGTTTTCTTATAGAGGTATCGCTTATCGTAGCCTTGGGAAGTAAATCTAATGGATTTACGGTAATACTACGACCGTCAGCTTCCTTCTTTTTTTCTTCTATTTGTAAATCGATTTCACTGAGCTTCCCAATATCTTTTTTAAGTGTTTTAATCTCAGTGGCGGCGCTGTGAAGATCGGTAGAAAGTTTTCCTATTGCCTGGTCTTTAGTGGCAAGACGGTCAAGAAGTTCAGATTTTTGGAGTTTTTCGATATTGTTCTTTAGTGTTTCAACCACCTCTTTGGTGGTACGGAGTTCATCAGAAATCTTTCCGATTACCTGATCTTTTTGAGAAATGCGGTCTAACAGATCACTTGCCTTAAGTTTTTCAATTTCTTTTTTGAGTGATTCTATTGTTGCTGAAGCAGTGCGGATTTCATCCGTAAGCCTTCCAATTTCCTGATCTTTCCATGAAAGGCGGTCTAAAAGATCATTTATTGCTTTTGCCTTATGTTGCACGTCAACCTTCATGATGTTAATTTCTTCGGTTTTTTTGGTTAATTCCTTTTTATAAGTAGTACTTGCGCAACCGATACACATTAAAAACACTGGAGCTAAAAGTAATGATAAAAAACAGGCTTTCTTCTTATTAATGAACTTCATTGTCAACTCCTATTTATAATGGACATTTATCTTTTTGTTTTACTCTTTTCAAGCGTTAAGAACAAAATCAACACGCAATGGCAGTGTAAAGTGGAACGTACTTCCGCTGCCACAATTACTCTCTAGCCATATATTTCCTCCATGGTCTTCAACAATATGTTTTGCTATAAAAAGCCCTAATCCTGTGCCTTTAATGCCACTTTCCCTCTTATTAACAACCTGTTGAAATTTGTCAAAAATAGAATTCTGATGTTCTTTGGGTATTCCAATTCCTGTGTCTGAGATGCTTATTTGCAGAAATGATTGTATATTGTTCAGCTTGCCTTGTTGCGCGAAAATAGGGGAAAGCATGGATGCATCAACTACAAATGCCTTTATAGTAATAACACCTCCTGTGGGTGTAAATTTAATCGAATTACTCAATAAATTATCCATTATCTGTGCGATTTTTCCCCGATCTAATAAAACATGGGGAACGAGAGAATCGTCTTCGTATTGAATAAAAATACCTTTCTTTTCCGTCAAAAAACGAACATCCTCGATGCTTTCCGAAATAACATCCCGAATCTGTGCAGGTTGAAAATTGTATCTCATCAATCCTGCCTCTATCCTTGATATATCTAATAGATCATTAATCATCAGTATAAGCCTAAGGGTATTTCCCTTGATAATATTGAGCAATTTCATCTGTTCAAAAGATATTTGTCCCGCTATTTTGTCCAGCATGAGTTCATTTGCTTCTTTAATAGCCGTCAAAGGCGTTTTCAAATTGTGTGAGATATTTGAAATAAAATCTGATTTCATGGTATCAAGCTGTTCAAGTTTTTTACTCATTTCATTAAATGACCTTCCCAAAGAACCAATTTCATCATTTGATGTAATATTGATCCTATGCTCTAAATCACCTTGGGCAATATGGTCGGTAGCTGCTTTAAGTGCGTTTATAGGCCTGTATATACTCCTAATGAAAAAGAATGAAAAAACCGCTACAAATGTGATTGCAAATAACATGATTGCCAGCGATATTTTGGTAGATTTTTGAACAGTTTCTTGAAATAGTCCCATTTTCTTAAATAAACCTGCTTGCTGCAAAATAATGAGGTTATTAATAGCATTCCTTAATTGGTCAATAGTTTTGTCTTTTTCCTCACCCATGAAAGAATAAGAAGAATCGTTTGTGTTATATTTCAAAAGTATAAATTCTTTTGCAGTAATTCTCAGGTAAAGATTATAAAGCGTTTCAATTTGAGCGGTAATTGTTATTAATTCTTTACTATTCCTCGCATCTTCTGTGGCGCCGGGCGGGTAGAACCAGTTAGCCCTTAAATATTTTACATACAAGGTGTTAAACTTATTAAAAATGTTATTTGTTTCATTGTTTATTTGTATTAATTTATTTACCAAATCAAGCCGATGGACAAATTCGTCTTTCTTTGCGGCAAAGATATCTAAAAAAGCCGGATCTTTTGTGATTGTATACTTTTTTTCACTACTGACTTGTTCCAATAGGATTTTTAACAACTTCTCTTCACTCTCTATAGAAGGAATGTCTTTGCTCAAAATTGAGGTTGACGCCTGATTGAGGTGTTTTAAGCGAAAAATCAAATAAAAACTCATCGACAACATAAGCAGCGTAATAACAACATAACCCAAAACCATGCGTTTCCATAAACTATTTTTTACCATAAGCAATCACCATTAAACTCTCAATTGTCTTTATTTGTCTTTTCTGCAGTAAATCCGGGTTGTGTGAACAGGAATGCTATTGTTTGTAAATGACCGTTGAAAATGGGAGTATTTTCAATTTCAGGATTTCTCAAAGTCTTATTATTTTTATCTATTGGCTGACGGGTTCAGATGAAATTCTTTTACCATTAAAAGGGTTAAAAGAGATATTCATATCCTGCCGTTTTAAGTTCCTCTCCCATATTAATTGTTTTTACCGCTTCACGCCAGTGAGGGTTTTCCGGCGCAAAAAAAGAGGGGGTACGATTAATATTTTTCTGCACCCATTCAAGCACATGCTCCGGCAAGGGCCTCTCCATAAATTCATATAATGTTTTCAAGGTCTGTTCCGGCGCCAGGAGCAGGTCTTCATGCCGAAAGAGAAAATAGTTATTTCCAAACAGTGCTTGTCCATCATAGTGGGTTCTGCGAAACATAATTTTCCACAAGAGCATAACCCGCATGTAAGCCTTGCATTTTCTGAGATGCGCATATTCAGGCGTTTTCAACAGTACATCTGACAATGTGCGGCTGGCGCCTATCAACGCTTCCGGTCCGCTTCCGAAGAAAATATTCTCGTCAGGAAATTTATCGCGCTGACGTTGCTTTTTCCCCAAAAAAAAAGATGCTGTGACCGAGCGGGGGTCACGCACAATATGAATAAATTTTGCTTTAGGATCAATCTCCCATAGCGTCCGAACCTTAGAAAACATCCTGGTAAACTTTATTACCGTGTGTTCTGCCTGTGAAATCATGAATTTGATGTACTCTTTTGCGTAATCAGGCATATCCGTTTCAAATTCAAGTTCCGGTTTTCGTGGAGCACCGTAATTTAGCATATTTTCCATTTCTATGGCGGGCATTTTGCCGGACAATATGTTTTTAAGAGATTTGCGGAGGGTGGTTTTCATATTTATCTTTTCCAGATGAAGGTATTTTTTCATAAAAGATGCACGACATTGCCTTACCTTTTCATAAAAATCCACAGACCTCATTCCGCTGCCACCCCCAAAGGTATCGTCAGTTGCGGTTGATAAAGGTTCATAGAAGCAGTCAAAGTTCCCATCTTCCCATAGAATATCAAATGCAATGGTCGTCCCGGAGCGTCGCATTCCCTGCATAAAAACGTTCATGTATCATGCCTCAAAGATGTGTGTGTTAGGATTAAATTATAATGTGATATTAAATCAGACCTTTGCGATTGTAAGGTGCAGGCATAAATATATTTATATTGTGCTATTTATGTCAAGATGATTTAATTACTACCATGACAAGGAGATTTCTTATTTCACCCCAAAATGGTAATTTTGCCTGAAATATCATTTTTACCGGTAATTACGATTTCAACCTCTTCACTTTTTATCAATTTCGGGAAACGAACTAAATGGATACAATCCGTTATACCTTCACAAAAGCGGAACGTCTGTTACGAAAGAAGGAGTTTGATAAAGTATTTGACGAAGGCACGGTATTTAAAAACAAATTTCTAGTTCTGTACGTTGCGCCCGGCGCGCAGAAATGTTCACGCATGGGACTGGTCGTGAGTAAAAAAATCGGGAATGCCGTACGCCGGAATCGCGTGAAAAGATTATTACGGGAAGTATTCCGGCTGAATAAAAACAGGTTAACGGTACCGGTAGACATTGTTATCATCCCACGAAACACGTTCACCTCTTCTTTGAAATTGTTTGATATTAGCGCCGGATTTCAACAGGCAATCCATCAAATCAACAAAAATTTTGCAAATGAAATTCATCATAATTAAACTGCTTCAGTTATACCAATATGCCATTTCCCCTCTTTTCCATCATGCCTGCCGGTTTGAACCCACCTGTTCTCAGTACATGATTAACGCCGTAAAAAAGAAGGGGTTGTTGCGTGGCGTCTGTTTGGGGATGTGGAGGATATTGCGCTGTAATCCCTTTGGCGGCTCAGGATATGATCCGGTAAAATAATTTTGCGGTAATTGTTTTTATGGAGACCATATTCATTTTTCTTGCGGTGTATTGTTGCTTAAAACCTCATAGAGTTTTAATTCCTTTTCTGCGTCTTCAATCAACCCTTTCTTCCGGTAAGCAAATTCGAGGTTTTTGTGAGACATTGGGATTTTCGGATTGAGCTGAATGGATTTTTTTAATGCCGCAATAGCCTCATCCAGTTTGCCTGTTTCCGTATAAGCCGCCCCTAAATTGTTATACAAAACGGGATCGTCTGGTTGTGTTTCGAGCACCTTCTTATATGATTTGATGGCGTCGTCAAAACGGTTTTTTTGTGCATATGCAATCCCCAGCGCATACTGTGCCTCCGTGAAATCCGGTTTCAATTCAACCGCCTTTTCCCAAAAAGCAATAGCATTATCCTGATTATTATTTCTTGCTTGTATCGCCCCTACATTGTAAAGAATTTGTGGGTCGTAGGGATATAACTCCAATACTATCTTATACTCTTCGAGGGCTTTATTGAGCTGCCCTTTTTTATGATAAACAGTCGCTATGTTGCAGTGGGCGTCTCTGTTGTACGGGTCTATACTCAATGCTTTTTTATAATACTGCATAGCTTCATCCAGTTTTCCCTGGCTGTCAAAAAGGACGCCCTGACGGTTGTAATTGTCGGGGTCTTGCACCCCGCAACTATTTATTGCCAAAATAAGGAGGAGAAACAGGAACATTTTGCGTTTTACATATGTTTGAAGAAACATGGATTTAAACCTCTTTTTGTATCGTTTCATTGGCATAGGAATTTTCACTCGAAAATACCATTTATCCACCCCCGCCCAGGAATGAAATTGATCGCTTTTTTATAATATCACGAATACAAATACATTTTCTAATAAATTCTTAAAATGGCAATAATTTCGTAACATTTTAGTTTTCTGAAAAAGCAGGGGCGAAGCATTTGCCCGTTTGGGTATGAACGTATTTATGACAACTTATAGCAAATGCTTCGCCCCTACACTATGCGGCAAACATCGCTATTATTGAAATTTTTCAAAAAACTAAAGTGCTACATAATTTCAGGGATACTGAAGTGCCTTTTGTAAAACAGTACCTAAGCTGATTGATTACAGTGAGATAATATCTTAAAAGTTATTTCTTTGCACACTTCCATTCGTCAGTGCGTGCTTTTTGTAAAAATATTTAATGGTGAAATACGAATATTTAGTTTTTTAATCTGTGGAATCTGTATAATCTGTGGTTCCGCCTTTCGTATCTCATGCTTGTTTTTATTTCTGGCTTGTCCATGTTAGGAGAATACTATGGTTTACAGGAATACATTTTTTCGTTATCTGCATTGCGTTTTTTTTATTAAAAAGCTACGGCTATTTGCCCTTTCTCTCATTACGGTTCTCTCACTGTTTTACGGAATGGGGAGTATTAACGGTTACACCGAAGGTATGAATGAAGGGGTTTCCGCATTATTCCATGATACACAGAATGCCTTCGTCTTTTACCTTGATAATGGTATGGAGGTGATACTGGTTGAAAATCATGCCAGCCCCATGATCACCGCTTTTACCATTGTAAAGACAGGCAGTTGTAATGAGGATGCGTCAACCAACGGCTGTGCTCATTTTCTGGAACATCTTCTTTTTAACGGGACAAAATCACGCACACAAAAACAACTTTACGATGAGATGGCTTTTTACGGAGGATACAATAATGCAAACACAACCACCGATTATACAAATTTTATGATCCTTATGCCGAAAGAATATATTTCTCAAGGCATGGATATTCAGGCAGACATGTTATTTAATTCTATTTTACCGGAAGAAAAATTTGAAAAAGAACGGGGTATTGTTATAGAAGAAATCGGAAAATGGGAAAATAATCCGGCGCAGCAGGCGCAAAATCATTTTTTACGCACATTTTTTGCAAACACCCCTTACGAGCGGCCAGTACTCGGTACGGTTTCCACTATTTCACATCTCAAATATGACGCGGTGCGCGAGTATTACAAAACATGGTATGTTCCCAATAATATGATATTGATGGTCATTGGCGATTTTATAACAACGGAAGTGATTGAGCTGGTGAAGGAAAAATACGGAAAATATCCTGCCGGAAGATTGCCGGAGAAAAAGGGTATTCAATTCAATCCCCCAAATAAATTACGCATTATTCAGGCAAATGGTATTGGTAATTTTCCGGCAGACAGACAATATCTCTCTATAGGATATGTGCTTCCTCCCCCGACCGGTGAAGACTTTCAGTCATTACAAATGCTGGCTGAATTTCTTGGTGGAAAGGAGAATTCTGTGCTGGATGTATTGTTTCGTAAGGAAGAGAATAGCGATTTACTCTATTCGATAAGCGCCAACATGGAATTTCACCGTGAATTTTCAACACTGCAAATATCGGCAGAACTTCCTTCTGATTCCGATACGGATCATGTCGTTGGTCTTATTTTACAGGCAATAGATGATATGGCGGTGAATACTGTATCTACTGAGGAATTGAACACCCTCTTAACCTCCGGATTAATCAATGAAATATATCTGCAGGAAAAATTGCATTATTATGCAATGATGAAGTCCGGTTATCTTGTTGCGGGTGGATATGCGTTTTATCGTGAATATATGGATGGGCTAATAAAAGTTACCCCGCAATCCATTCAAAAAGTCTGTCAGAAATACCTAAAGGACCAACTGCCCGTTATAACAACAATGTCGCCTTCCGCTCCTATAAACAAAGAAACGACAAAACGTTCACAGAGCAGTTACTATCAGGAAATCTTACCGAACGGATTGACTGTTGCCATAAAGGAAAACCGGGACAGCAGGGTTGTGGGGATACATCTGCTGGCAAAGGATCGCTGCATTGCAGAAGGAGAGGGAAAGCACGGCTTAACAGAAATACTGCAGCGGATGTTCCTGTCGGGCGGGACGCTTCATTACCCGGAAGATGCATTGTATAAAGAGTACGAATCCATCGGGGCGGAGATCAAACTGTATGATAACCCTCATATTGATTTTGATGATTACTATAATTCCCCGCGTTTTGCATATATTCGTTTAAAAGTTGTTGATTTTTATTTTGAAAAAGGGATTCAACTACTGGCAGAAACAATACTCCATCCGCAACTGACACAGGAGCATTTTGAACAGGCAAAAAAAGAGGTGATTCCCCTTGCCGCCAGGGCGGAATCAGATACACCGCTTAGGGCAAAACGTGTGTTTTATAAAAACTTGTTTGCCATGGATATCGGGTATGGCAATGAGATTGGTTTTCCCGAACAACTGGATAAATTATCCTTAGAAGATGCAAAATCCCTTTACAATAAATTGTATAATCCATCAAATTTGATTCTTGCTGTTTCCGGAAATATTCCGGTGGATGAGGCGTTGCTTCTTATAAAGCGCAGTTTTGGAGGGACATGGGGCAATGCGGGCTGGAATGCGCCGGTGCAGCATATCGTTTTTAATGAACCGGTGGGAAGGATCGTCCGTGAAAAAACAGGAAAGACACAATCGTATATTTCAGTGGGCAGTACGTACGAAATACAAAAAGGCGAAGTACCGGCGCTTGCTGTTTTACAATATGTATTCTCCGAAAGTTTAGCCTTTCAACTGAGGGAAACGCAAGGGCTTGCCTATAGTATTGGCGTCAGTTTCCCCTTACATAATAATGCGCAATGGTACAGGATTACCATGGGTACCCGTCCTGAGAATATAAACCGTGCCATAAGCGGCATACAAAAGGAAATTAATGATATACGCAAGAGAAAATACGAAAAGGATGAAGTGCAAAAAGCTATTAACGCGATATTGGGACGTCATGGCATGCGCAGGCTGGACAGGGTGAATCAGGCGTATTATATGAGTATGGAGATACTTGATGGCAACCCGCCGGAAGATGATGAATTATTTTCAGAAAAGTTAAAAAAAGTAACCCCCGAAGAAGTAGCGCAATTGGCACAAAAGGTATTTAAGAATGACGACCATCTAATCATTATCATCGAGTGATTCATATTTTTGTGCGGGTGTATGAAGGTAAAATATTTTCGGGTGCGAATTGCAAAAATAGGCTTAACCACTACCGTAAAGTTTCAAAGGAGTTATTATGCGGTATGAAAATCAAGTTGATCGTAGTAAGGAGAGAAATTTCCGGTTTTGCATGGTAAATACTAACCGTGATAAGATAGAAAATATGACCGCAATTCACGTTTCAGTGCGGAAATGATGTGATTATTTTCTAAATGACAAAAGGCTGGATAGGATGCATTCCTGATCCAGCCTTTTATTATAAAAAACTACTTAATTATTTTTGCTTAATGATTATTTGCGATATTTCGTATGGCAATTTATACAGGCGTTTTTTAATAATCCTGTAAAGGCAGACAACAATTGATCTGAGTCCTGGGAGTCGGCAGCTTTTTTCAAGGACGCAACTTGCTTATTTATCTCATCCACATAATTAGCAAAATCTTTTTTCTGTATGTCCCTTGCCGGATTTTCTTCCACCTTCCTAAATCTATTACTGTTTTCAAAAAAACTTATAAACATACTTTTGCTTTTTTCTGAAATATGGTCAGCTTCCTGCTTGATATAATTAAAATCATCCTTAAGTATGCCCTCTAAAATGTTATTTACTGCATGCTCCAAATCCCTGGTGAATGTCTTAACAGGTAAATTAACTCCTTCATGCTTTCCTGTCTGTTCATGAGTTATTATTTGTCCCTCACTTCCGAATGTATGATTAGAAATTGCAAAATTCAACATACCAACGATTCCAAAGAAGCTTACTAAACCCATCTTTACCGTAGTTACCCGTCCCATAAATATTTCTCCTTTCCCTATAAAATATAAAACAATTAATAGCATCTATCCGGTAATAGTATCTATCCGGCAAAATTAAACAATTATGTTTTTCACTACAAGCGTAATTATTCAGCGTAAATACTGCATGACTCGCCCTCAAAACTCCTATTTGAGGACACCTGCCTGCAGGCAGGTAATTGCAATGGAAAATATGTTTCCAACAAGAAGCATTCCAGCTTTTTTGTAAACAACCCGTAAAGATTAAAAGTAACTCATGCATCCAGCTTGAGTGTTAAATATCAAAAGCAGGCCTTTTCGGTTTCTGATGCCATTATTTTATTGTTTACTAATAACGGCAACAAAACAACAAGCGAATAACCAATACATTTTTTCACATTAATCATGACTTACACCTCCTATGAAAAAAACATCAAAAAAACCAGCTGTCGACAGCTATAGTTTGTTCTGAAACAAAACAGCTATAGAAAACCCTCTTTAATCAGGCTGTTTTAAATATCTGTTTAATGAAAAATTGCTCAAAAAAATTTATGAAAAGATACCAAATGGATAACAGGAATATAATATAACAAAACAAAAGAAATTGTCAATATGCCCATATGGGTCGGCCTTTATGAATGCCCCCGTTTGGGTGTATTGGTTTTTATAAGCTACTATATAGAAAAACTATCAATTAGCCTTATTGTAACACTTTATTTTTTTGAAAAATTCCAATAATGTAGTGCGACGAGGTTCGTCGCACTACAAATGACAATTTCCAGATCTTTTGTGCCAATATCTGCTATTGTACCCTATCTTGCTACAAACAGGTTGCTCCTATGGTGTTTATAGGAAATACGTTTTTCAAAAGACTAAAAGTGTTACGTAAGTTCTCTTTTGTAAACATTTTCACTACGTTCAGCAGTTTCCAGACGCATACAATGCGTCTCTACTACAAAAATATTGAAATTCCCAAACGTTAACTTATCGTTCCCGGCGGGTTCAGGTTGCAAACCAATGTCATTAAGTTAAGGATGCATTCCTGATTTTTTCTGACTCACGCCAGTTTTAAATAAAACATTACAGTAAGTTAACCCTGACAGAGTTGTCTCGTCCTGACCCCATTGCTATGCTTAACAAAAATATGAATTTAAAACATACTGCAGAACCATCCTGTGCGTATTAAAAAATGAGGCATTAATCGCTATTGAATGCTTCATTATATCAATCCATTTATCTTTATCATTATAAAACATCGGGACAATGACCGTCTCCAGTTTTTCATACATTCCCTCTATTTCGGTTTTCACGTCATCATTGATATCCGAAGCTTGTTTCCCTAGAGACCAGCCGGTTCTCCCCTCAATATGCCCTTCAACCCACCAGCCATCCAATACACTGAAACTGGGGACGCCGTTATGTGCTGCCTTCATACCGGAAGTACCGGATGCCTCATTTGGTCTCTGCGGGGTATTTAACCAGAGGTCTACCCCTGAGGTTAACATCTTTCCCATATCTATGTCATAATTTTCCAAATATATTATTTTTACCTGCCCCTTCAATTGTCTTATGCTTGAAAAAATCCTCTTAATCAACTCTTTACCAGGCAAATCCTGCGGGTGTGCTTTGCCTGCAAAAACAAATTGTATGTTACCAACCTCCTGCGAAATAGTTTTCAGCCTGTTTACATCAGAAAAGATCATATCCGCTCTCTTATACAGGGTTGCACGTCTGGCAAATCCGATGGTAAATACATCGTAATGAAAGCCTGCATTTGCTTCTTTATTTATATAATCAATAAGTATCTTCTTTGCCTTCATGTGTGCCTGCCATATTTCGATTTTTGGAATACTTAAGGCGTATCTCAGACTGAAAGAATCGTTTCTCCACCCTGATATATATTTACTATACAACTCCTTAAAACTATCACATGTCCAGGTATTCGAATGTACTCCATTCGTTATAGAATCGATGGAATATCCCGGGAACATTGATTTAGATACTTCGCCATGCTTTTTTGCAACACCATTGATATATTTACTTAAGTTCAAGGCAAGTAATGTCAAATTTAACCTCTCTTCTCCACCAAGCATCTTCATAATATCAAAAGGCATATAGTCCCCTAAAACACCCTTTACCAAATCATAGGAAAACTGGTCGTGTCCTGCCGGCACCGGAGTGTGTGTGGTAAATACACAGAGGTTCCTTACCTCATCGAATTTCCATATTGTTTCATCCTCTGTTCTCCGCATTCTTAATAATTCCAATGTTAATAAGCTTGCATGACCTTCATTCATATGATATTTCCTTATTTTTGAATGGCCTAAATCATGCAACATCCGCAAACCACCTATTCCCAAAATGATTTCCTGAGCAAACCGGTACTTCAGATCTCCTCCATACAGATAATCATTCAGTCCCCTGTCATATTCACTATTTTCTTCAAGGTTTGTATCTAAAAATATGACCGGCACACGGTGGCCGGTTATGCCAATGACCTCATATTGCAAGGCACGAATAAAGACTGTCCTGTTTTCTATCCTTACACTGACCCTGTTCGTCAAAGGAGTAATGAAATCTTCGGGATACCATTGAACAGGCATTTCTTTCTGATTCCCAAGAGTATCTAGTTTTTGATAGAAATACCCTTTCTCGTATAATAGGGTAACCACTACCATAGGCACTTTCAGATCAGCACAAGACCTTATGGTATCCCCTGCCAGTACGCCCAATCCCCCGCTATAGGTGGGAATATGAGATTCAATACCAACTTCCATGGAAAAGTATGCAATCTTTCTTTCCTGCTTTTCGCCTAAAGGAATGAATATGTCTCTTTGATTTAAATATTGTTCAGGAAATTTCTTGAACTCGTCTCTACATAACTCCGAGCAAAAACAAAATTTCTGATCTTTATATTCATATGCGATCTCTTTTTTTGCTGACATACCACAAACCGGGTCTTTCATCATCCTTCACCTTTTAAAAAGTTTACTTTCTTATAACACATCCCAGCCCCCTCTTTTTAGAGTGGAGATAAAAAGTCCCTTCTAAAAAGAGGAGACTTAGGGGTGTGTTTTAACACTAAAATGCCCCCTTGCTCTATAAAACCAGAAATCCTTAATTTTATTGAGTTTTTACAAAAAACTAAAGTGTTACAAAAAATTAAAAGGACAATACAATAACACCTTTGTAAATTTTTCATCTTCTCGTGTATTTTGGGTAAAAATGTTTTTGACTTCCTCAAAAAAACCCCTTATAACACCCAATGTCATTGTCCTTACTCTATTTTTCTGTCTTCTTTTGTTCATTTTTACAAAGAGGGCAGGTCAAAAAGTCTATATCACATTCATCACAATGCTGGAGAGTCCATTCCTGTGTCTTTTTCTTGCAATCAGGGCATTTCATCTCCCACTTGGAAAATGCTTTGGCTTTGACATGTCTGGACTTTACTATTTTACATTTAGGACATTTTGCCTCTTTCGTTTCTGCTTTCAACTTTGCGGATTCCGCCTTGCACATTACACAAACCAACGCATCTTTGTCACATTCATCACAATGATGAACGTCAAATTCCGATACTTCTTTTTTGCAATCAGGGCACACCATGCCCATCGGAGCAACTGTTTTCCCTTTCATTGGCCCTAAATGCCCTTTTTTACAAGAGGGACACATCGGTAGTTCAATGGTCTCCGGTATCTGACGTTCCTGTGCCAGTGGTTTTACACTATGTTTAAATGTTTCTTCTTCCGAATACGCATAATTATTGCCCCATAAAACTGCGGAAAATATCACCGCACTAAAAAAACCGGTATTGACAACTTTTTGTTTTTCATTGCTATCTACTCCTTTGTTTTTATATAAAACGCAACAAATAAAAAATGAATCTTCGTATTTACTCCAGACTTCCCCCTTTCCGTTAAAAATTCAGCATTTAAAAAAACAGATAACAGTTCAGTCTACCGCAGAGAACGCTGCGATCGCAGAGGTTTTAAGGAGATAAAAACAGAAAATTATGCAGGTACACATTGTATTTGTTTTCTCCGCGTCCTCTGCGGTGAACTATTACAAAAATAGGGTGCATTCCCGATTGTTTGTAAGCGTTCATGGAGTCGGGGCAAAACAACCCTGACAGGGTTTGAAACCCTGTCAGGGTTGACACTACTGCAACGTTTCATTGAAACATGGCAGAAATCACAAAAAATCGGGAATACACCCCAAAAATAGAATGTTTCCTGACACCATGCCACGATTTTCCAGGTTCATACCTTCTGTATCGTTTAACGTCTCAATATTTCATTCTATTTTAAATATTTAATATATATGAATCTTATGCTAGGGAAATCGTTGATTAATATCAAGAAGAAACTTAACTACCAACAAAATTACATGCCTTTGTTTTCAAAACAAACATAGTGTATTTTACACCATTTAAACTATGTGAATACTGCTATTTATGGGTTTCATTTCATTCAACCTAACCCACACCTACTGGAGTAGGACTTATTTGTAAGTAATTATTCAATTACCCGCCAGGCTACAGTACCTTCCTGTTGTTGATACCAGCCAGGGTCATCGTAGCTGGTAATGTCATCGCGAACCTTTAACACGGTAAACATACCGCCCATTTCGACTGGTCCAAACGGCCCTTTTCCTGTCATCATGGGTAGTGTATTTTTTGGCAAGGGCATGTTCATCACTGCCATCCCGGACATGCCGCTCTCACCCATGGCCATATAATCCGGCAGCAGGTTTTGTATTTTCCGTTCCACTCCACTCTGATTTACACCGATCATGTTTGGTACGTCATGCTTCATGGCGTTCATAACGTGGTGGTTCTTGTGGCAATGCAAAGCCCAGTCCCCCGGAGCATTTGCCACAAATTGTATGTCACGCGTAGTACCTGGTGGAACGTTAACCGTGGTTTCAGGCCATTGACCCGAGGCTGGAATGCGCCCTCCATCCGTACCGGTAATCTTAAAATTATAGCCGTGCAGGTGGATCGGGTGGGAGTCCATGCTCAGATTGGCGACTCTGATTCTCACCCTGTCTCCCAAACGGACTACCAATGGCGCCGTGCCAGGGAACACACGACTGTTGAATGTGAAGAGGTTAAAGTCGGTCATGATGTTTGGATTCGGAGTACTTGTGCCGGGTTCGACAAACCATTCCTGAAGAAAGATACAGAAGTCCCGGTCGATCCTGGGCTGTTCTGGTTCTTTTGGGTGTATAATGAAAAAACCTTCCATCCCCATTGCCATCTGCACCATCTCGTCCGCATGCGGGTGATACATCTGTGTACCATGCTGACGGAGCGTAAATTCATAGACATAGGTCTCGCCCGGTTTGATTTGCGGCTGGTTCAATCCCCCGACGCCATCCATACCATTGGGCAGGAGTACGCCGTGCCAGTGGATCGTGGTATGTTCTGCAAGCTTGTTGGTGACTAAGATACGCACACGGTCACCTTCCACCGCTTCGATGGTAGGGCCTGGCGTCTGACCGTTATAACCCCAGCAGTTGACGATCATTCCTGGCGCAAACTCCCGCTTGACCGGTTCAGCGATCAAGTGAAAAACTTTAACGCCATTGTCCCACTTCCAGGGGAGGGTGCTCCCATTGAGTGTCGTAGCCGGTGTATAGGACAAGCCATGTATGGGTGGCATGATAGTGGTGGGTTGTGGTGTGGTCACTGTGTTTACAGCTTCCAACTGCTTGCGACCTAACAGCGTAGAAATACCGCCGGTTAGCAATGCCGCTGCGCTGGAAAGAATCATTTTCCGTCGGGTAATCATGATAAATCTCCTTAATGATGAATATGGTTAGGGAGTTTTGATGGCTGAGTAGCTGGTTGTTCCACGGGTTGTGCGGGCGGATGGATAGTTTCCTCAGTAACTAACAAGCGGCCACCAACTGCACGCTCCAGGTCAGACATGGCAATCCAGTAGTCCCTCAAAGTTTCGATGTATTCACGACCTGTGTTGATCTGGTTTTGCTTCGCCAGGAGTAACTCATACACCCCAATAAGCATGCCGTTGTAATACAGTTGGGACTCATCCACGATCCGCTGCCGAAGGGGAAGAATGACTTCCTGGTAGTATTCAACCATGTTGCGTGCAGTCAAAAGCCGATTGCGTATATCCCTGACCTCCGAACGTATATCGATTGCCAGAGAGGAGAGCCGCTGCTGGCTTTGCCTCAATTGTGCCTCCAACCGTGCGATCTCAGCCTGACGTTGGTCGAAGATCGGTAATTCAATCGTAAGATTAGGTCCTGTAAAATTTACGTTGTCAGCGACGTCGTGTTCAGTATTTACACCAACGTCAAATACATAAAAATACCGATATTTCCGCGTCAATAACAAGGCATGTGAGATGACCAGCGTCTCCTGTCGTGCGGCGGCTAAATCCAGGCGTTGTGACACAGCGAGCGACTCCAGATGTTCTAAAGGGATTTCATCTGCTGATAGCTCAGGAAGTCTGCCAGGGAGTTTCCACGTAGTATCTGCTCCCCAAAGCCCCATCAGTCGGTTCAGACGCTCACGGTCAACAACGATTTGGATATCTGTTCTTGTCATGTCTAATTTCGCCTGAACATGGAACCCATGTTGATTTGCAAGATCTAACGTCTTTAAAGTGCCGGCATCGTGTTGACGGGTAGCAATGTCAACAGCTGCTTCCGTGGCCTGGACTACAGTTCGGCGCATCTCTAGTATTTGCTCATCTGCCTGAAGGGCGTAATAAGTTGACCGTACCGCCGCTGCCAGGTTCAAAACGGCATTACCAACACGCAGCTTCGCTTGTTCAAACTGAGCCGCAGCAACTTTCTTTCGTAAAGGACGCACAAGTAAATCAAGAAAATCCTGAACCACTGAAAATTCTGTATTGGTACTGCGATGCCCTCCCACGGTCTTATCGGGGAACCTGAAGCTAGCTCCAAATGTAGGGTTCCGCAACAAACCAGCCTGTACAAGATCGGCCTGAGCAATACCCAGATCTTCATATGTCGCCTGCAATGACCGGTTGTTAAGTAATGAAATCTGAACAGCTTCATCTAAGGTCAGTTCCTGTTGTAACATTAACCGGACGGCATCGATCACCGCAGCATCCTCCGATGTGCCCTGACTCCAGTGTACCCGGCGACCAATGCGCTGTTCTATGATATTCTGGACGTCAGAAAATCCAGCCTCTTCAGGAACCGAAGCACAGCCAGCAAGTACTCCAATACACATGAGAGTTATAAATATGGCTATCAATCTCTGTGTCATTGTTTTCCCTCCGATTCGGTTTTGGAAAGTGCTGCCGGGACCAGTCCCATCCCACACTTAGGGCATCTGCCCAGGCTTGATTGTACTACTTCGGCATGCATCGGGCAGGTATACATTGTGGGTACGGTTGTGGGTGGATGCGTAGGCAAAGTTGGTTCGGTAGGCGGTTGTTCCGCTGTGACAGGTACCTCGGCCTGGAGCCAATTCGATCGTGGAGCAAATGCAGATTCCAGTGCGTTCGGATTTGCCGGATCGTTGGTAGATATTGGTATTTGAAGTGTCTGGCTAGCACAACCCGTCAAGATTGTCACACACATAGCAGTCGTTACTATCCGTGCTATCATTGTCATCCCCCCTTTAAAAATGGCAGGAATACTACTCCAAAAGCAACCGCTGGTTTTGTTCTATCTTTGGTTAGCGGATAGAGACTTTCTCCTTGTTCACCTGCCAATACCATTATAAGTACTTTTTAAACAAGTTATTATTCAATACCATAATCTGCTCTACACGATTTCAGCTATCAAGATTAACCCAAAATGTTTTCGCCACATTTTACCGACATCAGCGTGACTCGCCGTTTTACTTAATCAGTATACTTTTGCGTCGATTGTTCGAACTTATTTTTGCACACGACCGGGCAAAAATAGTGCGTCTTACTCTGATAGGTGGCAAGTTGGCAAAATCTGGTTTGCTCTTGGTTATCCACAAATGCCAGTAATTTCCAGTACGGTCGGTCAACCCGGCCGGTGTTTCTCCCAGAACGATGTCATTGAGAATCTTCACTTCTCTATCTAAGGTAAAAATCTTGATGGAAAAACAGGCAAAACTGCCGTGAACGATTAACCAGATTATGAACGGTAGTCTCCCTCATGTAGATGTTTTCATGAAAGCCCACGGCATCGCGGCAGTCAAGTATAAGCCCAAGCCGCCGATTGATGAGTTTCACGGAAGTAACCAGTGTGTCAGGTTCATAGGTGAGCAGTCTTTCCCAACCCGGCTCGTGTACCCATCTCAATTACCCCTCAGTGAAGACACCGAAGCGAAACACATGCCCGGCGGTATGATTCTCCTTGCCGATATAGGGAAAATAGATGTCACGCAGCTTATAGGCGGCATCAAACATCACTTGTAGCGAACCGTTACCAATAGTTAATTCTCGTGACATAACTCATTTCCTCATATACCTGGTAGTTCGATAATCTTCACATGGATTCTCATAAACAAAAAATGATAGTTGTCTTCTTTAATAAATTATATAATCATACCTGTTTCTGCAATACCGGGGTCTTTATTCAATTCCTTTTTAAACTTACGTTCTTTTATCCATGCATTCAGGCATGGCACCAGAAAAAACACAATCATCGCCATTGTCATGCCCCCAATGGAAGGGATCGCCATTGGTTTTGCAATTTCAGCGCCTGCACCGGTTGACCATATAATGGGCATCAGGCCAATAAATGTTGTCGCAGAGGTCATTACGGCCGGGCGTATCCTTCTCGTCCCTGCCAAAACAATGGTATCCCTTATCTCCTGAATACTTTTTATTTTTTTATCCTTAAACAGATCATTTATATATGTAGTGATAAGTACACCATCGTCCTGGACGATGCCAAACAGAGATATAAAACCTACCCAAACGGCCACGCTAAAATTATATCCGAATAAATACTGCAGCAGAATGCCGCCTGCAATGGCAGTCGGTACACTGGTTAATAAAATAATCAGCACTTGCGAAAATGATCTGAATGCCACGAAGAGGATAATAAAGCCAACAAACTGAGACAACGGGACAAGTATCTGCAATCTCTTTCTTGCCCGTACCTGATTCTCAAACTGTCCGCTCCATTGAATAAAATAACCCTGCGGCAACATGACTTTCTCAGATACCACCTTAGAGGCTTCTTCGACAAAGCTCATGGGGTCTCTGTCCCGTACGTTCATAAGGACATACGCCCTTAAAAGGGCGTTTTCACTGCTGATCATGGCAGGTCCCATGACGTAACGGATATCTGCAACCTGTGTAAGGGGGATAAGTTTGCCTGTGGAGCTTGAAACATAAATCCTTTTCAGTGCATCAAAATTATCGCGGAGTTCCCGGACGTATCTGACCCGTACAGGATAGCGTTCCCTGCCTTCCACTGTCGTTGTAATATTTTCTCCCCCTATAGCGGTCTCAATAATATCCTGCACATCCTTAATATTTATGCCATAACGTGCAATCTCCTCCCGCTTTATTATGAATTCAAGATATGGCTTTCCGGTAATCCTCTCCGCATAAAGATCAACCGCCCCCGGAACATCCCTTAAAGCCTTTTCAACATCCAGTGCCAGTTGCTGCAGCACGTTCAGGTCTGTCCCAAATATCTTAACGCCAATCGAGGTGCGGATACCGGTTGCAAGCATGTCAACGCGGTTTACTATGGGTTGTGTCCATATGTTTGCCACGCCTGGTATCCTCATGGCTTCATCCATTTCCTGTATAAGCTCCTGTTTCGTAATCCTCCGCTCATCGGGCAGAAACAAGTGAAAGACCGGGTGCAGGAAGGAAGGCACATATTGCAGAAAACCATACTCTATCTTTTTCTTTCGCCATTCCTCTTCAGGTTTTAAGGTGACAATCGTCTCAAACATCTCGGCAGGCGCCGGATCGGTAGGGGTTTCCGCCCTGCCCAGCTTTCCCACGACTATATCCACCTCCGGAAATGACTTGATGATAACATCCTGTTTCTGCATCACCTTGAACGCATCGGTAAGCGCAACGCTCGGCAGCATAACCGGCATAAAAAGGATGGACCCTTCGTCCAATGGTGGCATAAATTCCCTTCCGATCCTTTTCGCAACAAAAACAGATAAAATAATCACAACGATGGGAATCGTAAGAAATAGTCTCTTATGCTCCAATACCCAACGAAGTATCGGCGTATACCCGCTCAGGAGCAGCCTTGAGGTATAATTTCTCTCCATTGGCCTCAGTTTGCCTTTTAACATAAAAAAGCAAAGTGTCGGCGCCAGAGTAAGTGCGAACACAACAGACGCTCCTATTGCAAACGTCTTCGTCCATGCGAGGGGTTTAAAAAGTTTTCCCTCCTGCCCGGTAAGCCCAAACACAGGCATAAACATAAAAATAGTAGTAAGGCCGGCAAAGAGGATTGGTGCCCCCACTTCTTTGGAAGAGTCAAGTATTATTTGAAACCTGCTCTTTTTGCCTTCATATTCTATAAGATTCCTGTATATATTTTCGGTGACAATAATTGCCATATCACTCACCTCGCCAATGGCAATAGCAATACCGGTAATGGTCATAATGTTTGAATCAATCCCCATAAAATACATGCCCAGGAAGGAAATGATTATAGCTATAGGGAATCCAAGACAGCAGACAATAATACTTCGAATGTGCAATAAAAAGAGGGCTACAACGACAGAGGTAATAATTATTTCTTCTATAAGCGCCTCTTTCAGGGTGGCAATGACGCGATATATAAGCCCTTCTCTGTCGTAGAAAGGTACTATTTTTACCCCTGGCGGCAAACCGGGTTCGATTTCCTTTATCTTTTCCTTTATTCGCTTTATAACCTTTAACGGATTTTCCCCCTGGCGCATAATAACAACCCCGCCTGCAACCTCTGCGCCTTCCTTGTCCAGCGCCCCCCGCCTGAAGTCGCCTCCAATCTGAACCGTTGCTACGTTTTTTACAAAGACAGGCACGCCGTTATTGCTGCCAACGGTAATATTCTCGATATCGGTAACGTTTTTAATAAACCCAAGGCCGCGTATAATAAATTCCATATTATTGTTTTCCACCACCTTGGCACCCACATCGATATTGCTTTTTCGAACAGCCTCAAACACATCTCCAACAGTCAGGTTGTGCGCCATTAATTTATTGGGGTCCACATCCACCTGATATTGTTTGACAAAACCGCCCACACCAGCAACCTCCGAGACGCCTTCAACGGCATTGAGCTGGTATCTGACAAACCAATCCTGGATAGACCGCAATTGTCCGAGATCATATCCTTTCCCCTCAACGGTATACCAAAAAATCTGTCCAAGTCCGGTAGCATCCGGACCTAGTCTTGGGAGAACATCTTTTGGAAGCAATGCCTGTACAAAGTTTAATCTTTCAAGCACCCTGGAACGTGCCCAGTAAAAATCGATATTTTCCTTGAAGATAATATAGACCATGGAGAAACCAAACGCAGACTGTGAGCGTATGACCTTTACACCAGGAACGCCCAGGAGATTAACGGTCAGAGGATAAGTAACCTGATCCTCCACGTCCTGCGGGCTACGGCCAGGCCAGTCGGTGAAGACAATACACTGGTTTTCCCCGATATCAGGAATAACGTCCATGTTGATATGCCTCACCCCGAAGAGACCGCCGAATATCACCAGCAGGTAAAAGCATATGACGAGGAAACGGTTGTTAAGACATAGTTCGATAAGTTTATTGATCATAGGAATAAGAAACCACAGGTTGCACGGATTAAAAAAAAGAACAAGTAACCTGATTGCTCAGATTATTTTATTTTGTATTCAAACCTCTGTCATCCATTTTGATAAAATTCAATTTTTGAACCTTCTATAATGAAGGGATTCTTCGCCAAAGTTTATAAGCAATCCTGTGCTATGGCGACTAGTAATAAGGCTATTTATTAACTGTGCTTCATCGACCTTTGACAAAGATTTTTCTGCTTTTATTTTCAACTATAATTTCATTGTAAACAATGAAATCCGTAACATAATATTTTTTCAACTTTTGTTCTTTATAAAATATTTCCAATCGAGGTTGAGAAATAAATGGGGCATTTCTTAATTTGAACTCAATTTCCAAACATTCCTGATAAACGGCCTCCAGGCGTCCTGGTCCTATGATTCTGTGAACCTCCATTGCCGCTCCAATAATTTCATGTGTTCTTACATCTCTATCCATATATTTACCAACACCCTTTTATTTTACCAATTCTTAATCTTGAACAGGTTTTATCTGTGTGATCTGTGAAATCTGTGGTTTCAAAGTATTTTTTTGCCTATTTTTCTTCCTTAAACTCCATCGCTCCGCCATACAATGCACTTGCTCCGCCTGTAAGCTGGCTCTGGGAATCGATGAGGAAATTTGCTGATGTGACAACCCTGTCACCTTCTTCAAGCCCCTCCATCACAGGATAATAATCGCCCGCTTTTGGCCCAAGAATCACTTCCTTCCCAACGTATTGACCGTTGCCTTTATCAATATAGACAATCTTTCGTACACCCGTATCCAAAACTGCCGTGGCAGGAATGGCAAGCATTTGTGTGATTTTTTCAAGACGCATTCCGCACCTGGTGCAATTATCAGGTTTATCCGATGTTACTTCAGGATGCATGGGGCAGGTGTAAATGGTACGTTTTCTGTGTTCTGTTTTTTTCACCTTCATTCCCACACCTTCCCTAACTTCCCATCTGCCCATTTGCCTTTTACAGTCGGGACATTCACCAGGCTTATCCGAGGTCATGCATGCCATAGGGCACATATAGACATACTTTTGTATCTTTTCACCAGTGGGCGAAGTTACCGTTATACTCTTCTGAAGCATCATACCACACATAGGACAAGACTTTGGGGAAGTATCAGGGTCCCATTCCTGCGGACAAATGCACGTCACCGTTTCATCAACAGGCATTTCCTTTTTTTCGAGATGCATACCACATACCGGGCAATCACCCGGTTTGTCAGACACATAACAATTCATCGGGCATACATACTCATATTCAGTTTCCCCAATTCCCTCTGTTTTGCCTTCGGCAGTCATTTCAAGCCGCGCCGAGGTTTTTTTTATAAATGGGACATTATCCTCGGGGCATATACCGGGTCTGCTTGATTTAATTTCAGGATGATTGGGACATACATAATCCAGTCCGCTCACATAGGTTCTGTCTCGTTCCTCCAGTTCTTCAACAGGTATACGTATGCGGGCATTGACATACATGGCAGGTTTGAGTCTGAGCTGACGGTTAGGAATATCACACCGTATTTTCACAGAACGCGTCTTATCGTCAAGAAACGGTTCTATAAACGATACCGTTCCGATAAATGCCTCTCCGGGATATGCAGGAGTTGTGACTTCCACCTCCTGTCCAACCTTTATCCACGCCATTTCATACTCATAAATGTTGGCCATCATCCAAACCTTGGAAAGATCGGCAAGGGTGTATATCATCTCGCCCGTCATAACATATTGCCCTTCCAGCATCTTCTTCTCTATGACAATACCGCTTATCGGGGCATAGATGATCGTATGTTGTTTTATTTTTCTGTTTCTTGCAAGTTCTTCAATCTGTCTTTCACTAATACCCCACCATAACAACCTTTTTTTGGTTGCATCTATGAGAGATATTGTGCCGTCCACCACTTCCTTAAAAGGGCTATTCTCTACTTTTTCAAAGGTTTCCAGCGCCAACAGATACTCTTTCTGTGTAGATACCAGATCAGGACTATACATCCATACCAATGACTCGCCTTTCACTACCTCTGTACCGGTGAAATCAATAAACAGTTTGTCTATCCTGCCAGGAATCCATGCGGAAACAACCGCTTTAAGCCGTTCATCGTATTCAATCAATCCAACCGTATAAACATCTTTAGTTAACGACCGGAATCCGATAACGTCAGTTTTAACCTGTGCCAGTTTACGGGCGCGTTCACTTAATTCTACGGAGGCTAATGCACCTTCTTCCTCCATACCTGCACCTTTTTCGTATACAGGAACTAAATCCATGGCGCAAATAGGGCATTTTCCTGGTTTATCCATCCTGACGGAAGGATGCATCCCGCATGTCCAGTAGATTATCTTCTTTTCTTTTGTTTCTTCAGCATTTGCGGAAGAAATAAAATTTATCCCATCCTGTAGAGACGCATTGCAATATGTCTCTACATAATTGGATATTTGTATACCAGAAAGAACACTAAGTATGACAGTGACTATTATTATAAAATATCTCAAGGAAAGAAATTTTTGTTTAAACAACATAATTATCGCACCTTTCAAAATATAGCGTAATGAAGTAATGATTTTGCCTTAAACTTTTAGAGTAAAAACCTATTTTTGAAACCGCTCTTGTTTTTTTTCACAAATTGGACAGGCCAGAAAGTCTATATCGCATGTCTTGCAATGCTGAATAAGCCATTCCTGCGACTTCATCCTGCAATCCCGGCATTTCATTTTCCAGGTTGCCAATGCCTTTCCCTTCACATATCTTGAGAGTACCTTTTTGCACTTGGGGCACTTGCCTATCATTGTTTCGGCTTTTAAACCAGCGGATGCCTTTTGACACGCTGTGCATACAAGAACGTCTTTTCCACACTTGTCACAATGATGGACTTCGAGTGCTGATACTTCACTTTTGCAGTCAGGGCAAACCATACTTTTTGCGGCAAGTGCCTTTTCTTTCTCCGGACTTACATACACTTTCTCACAAAAAGGGCACATGGGTGGCTCTGTGGTTGAATGCTCAGCCAGCGGGTCGTTTTCACTGTGTTTGTGCGCTACCTCGCCAGCATACATCAGATTACCTCCCCACAGAAGTAGATACATAATTACCGGCGCAACTGTTTTTATAAATTTCTTACAAACCATGGTATCACCACTTTTCATTAAAAGATTACTAATTCTTTTCCCTTTTACCATATTTAACTACCTCCATGATAATGAAGGTAAGAGAAGAAAAACCAAAGACGGTAATCCAATCAATTAACTCCAGCGGTCTTACTCTGAAAATATCTTCGAAGAAAGGGGTATAGACGATAGCCACCTGTATGGCCAACGAAATCCCCGCTGCCAGCAGGAGTTTATTATTGGTAAAAACACCAATTTCAAATAAGGAACGTCTTGCATTCCTGCAGTTAAAAGAGTGAAATAATTGTGAGACGACCATCACACAGAAGGCAATTGTTCTGGCCAGCTCGATATCCCCACGCAACAGGTGAGGAGCCGCTTCATTACAAAACCAGTGGTAAAGATAGTCAGGTATTGCACGGGTTCCATAGTACAGGACATACGTATATGCCAGAAGGGTACTCATGGCAATGAGAAAACCCTGAAATAGAATCAGGATACCTAGACGCTTGTCTATGATTTGTTCTGTTGACCTTCTTGCCAGTCTTTTCATAATGTCAGGATCTACCGTATCGACACCCAAGGCCAATGCCGGCAGACCATCGGTGGCAATATTTATCCATAATATCTGGATAGGGAATAGGGGGATAGGAAGATTGAATATCGATGCGAGGAGCATTGTCAAAATCTCACCGGTATTACACGAGAGCAGATAGTGGATGGACTTCTTAATGTTGTCATAAATACCTCGTCCCTCTTCAATGGCTGCCTCTATGGAAGCAAAATTGTCATCCGTTATAACCATATCGGACGCCTCTTTTGTGACATCGGTTCCTGTAATACCCATGGCTACGCCGATGTTTGCTTCTTTTACAGCAGGGGCGTCATTTACGCCGTCACCGGTCATGGCCACAACGTCTCCCTGTTTCTTCCATGCCTTTACAATCCTGAGTTTGTGTTCAGCAGTTACACGTGCATATACGGCTATCTTTGACACTTCTTTTGCTAAATCGTCATCGGAAAGCGCATCTAACTCTATTCCATCAATAGCCTTTGAGGAATTGCTGCTAAGAAATCCCAGCTCTTCCCCAATAGCCCGGGCTGTATTCTTGTGATCACCCGTAATCATGACCGTCTTTATACCGGCTGTATGACAAACGGCAACGGCTTCTTTGACCTCTGGTCTGGGTGGGTCAATCATGGCTAATAGTCCCACAAAGATCATCTCTCTTTCTACTGTGTCAGGGACAGGGTTGGTGATTTCCCGGTCAAGAGGCTTGTATGCCACACCGAGGACGCGCAGGGCAGACCCTGCCAAATTATTGTTTTCCTCCAAAATGACCTGTATATCGTTTTCTGTCAAATCCCTTGTCGTTCCATCATGATAAATCTTTGTACAATCCTGTAAGATTACATCAGGCGCACCTTTTTCACATACCTGTAAAGCAGGGGAGGTACCTCTTATTGTAGACATCTTCTTTCGTTCTGAATCAAAAGGAATTTCTGAAATGAGGGGGAATTGTTTATCCAACATTTCCTTCCAGATACCTGTCTTTCCTGCTGCACTTAAGATGGCGCCCTCTGTAGGGTCGCCAATAACCTTCCATGTAGCGTCTTCTTTTTTAAGGTGGGTATTGTTACATAACACACCTATTTCCAGTGTCTTTTCGAGTGCTTTCTGGTCAATTCCCAGAAGAGATTCTCCGTTGACAAGAAAATTTCCATCCGGCATGTAACCCGTCCCCGATACGTCAATGGTTTTACCATTGGCAAATATCTTTCTTACGGTCATCTCGTTTTGTGTTAAAGTGCCTGTTTTGTCTGAGCAAATAACTGTAGCACATCCCAAAGTTTCTACTGATGGAAGCTTTCGGATCAGTACGTGCCGTTTCACCATGCGTTGCACCCCTAAGGCTAAGGCAATAGTCACGATTGCTGGAAGACCTTCCGGAATGGCAGCCACGGCAAGGCTCACAGATATGAGGAATGCCTCTAATAATGGATCCTTTCTACACAACTCCAAAAGGAATACGATTGTTACGATCCCCAAACACAAATAAACCAATTTTTTCCCAAACACCTCGAGCTTTCGCTGAAGGGGGGTCTCTTCCTTCCCTGCCTCCTGAATGAGACCGGCAATCTTGCCCAACTCTGTGTGCATTCCCGTTGTTACAATAACGCACGTCCCTTTACCACTCGTTACCGAGGTCCCCATAAATACCATATTTTTCTGATCGGCAATGGGTAAAGAAGGATTGGGGAGTGGTTCAGTGGACTTACCAACCGGCGTTGACTCTCCTGTAAGAGAAGCCTCTTGGGTCATAAAACTAAAGGAAGAGCATAGTCTGCCATCAGCAGGGACGTAATCACCTGCCTCCAACAATACAATATCTCCCGGCACAATATCCCGGGAGGGGATGGATTGTATTTCGCCGTTCCGTGTTACCCTTGAAAAGGGTGCAGACATTTTTTGTAAGGCCTCAAGTGATTTCTCCGCGCGGTATTCCTGTATGAACCCAATAATCGCATTAATAATAACGATAGCAATAATGGCTAACGCATCGATCCATTCCCTCAAAACTCCGGAGACTATGGCGGCAGCAATCAATACCCAGACAATAAAGTTATTAAACTGCCCCAAAAAGAGGATGAAGGGAGATACACCTTTTTTTTCTTCCAGTTGATTGTATCCGTATTTCTTTAGCCTGTTTTCCGTTTCGTTAAGGCTAAGTCCGGCGTCAACCGAAGTATCAAGGTTCTTTATTACCTCATTGGCATGCATTGTATGCCACTGTAATTCAGTCATTTCGTTTTAGCCTCTCGCATTATCTCATGTCTTATACTGCATTTTTAATCTTTTCCTGTAATTCACACAGGGATGGCTTTCACTTGTTTCGCACAGATGCTTGTCTTCCTCGTTGTCTTTATATAATCTTTGTATGCACACTTCGAGAGGCGACTCTGACACACTATATTTGTCAGACGGCAACAATATACACGATGCTGTATAACCTTCCGGATTAATATGGATGAATTCACTTCCCGCCTTCCTGCTACAGTCCAAGAGACGGCCATCATTTGGAAGATGCAGTAAGTAGGTATTCGTTCTTTCTTTCAGATTTAAAAACCATTGCCTAAATAAAGTCCGTTGTTGTGTTGATAGGGATAGCCCGTAATCATGCGATCTGCCAGTCGGTATATATTCTATAAATAATCCTAACTTGGCGCCAAAAGGGTACTTTTCCAAAAATGCCTCTTCTACTTGAATTAATTCAACATTCTCTGCTGTAACCGTGATAGAAAAACCATAGAGTATTTTATTGTTTTTCAGATTTGCAAAGGCATTCATAACATTATGATAGACACCAGCGCCCCGTCGTTTATCAGTCTCTCTTAAATCTCCTTCCAAACTAATTACCGGAATTATATGCGGTAATCCGGACAACTTTTTTGCAACAGCTTCAGAAATCATAGTCCCATTCGTTATCAGGATAAAAAAACTATTCTTATGGCCGCTTAAAATCTCCATGAGATTTGGATATAGCATAGGCTCGCCACCCGTAAGCATAAAAATGAAACTACCCAATGATTCAGCTTGTAAAAGAATATTTTCTAACATTTCTCCCGGCAAAATTTTTTTTTCCTTATAGATCCTGGCATAACAATGATCACAGGCAAGATTGCAATCAGAGAGAAGACTTATAAAAATAGTATGAGGGATGGGATTGCCATTATTATCCATCAGTTTATATTTCTTCTTTATCTTTTTATAAAAATTCCATAATACCCCCAGGTATCCGGGAAAAGTAAATACCCATGGTAAAAAGGCCTTCCTGAAAATGCGAAGAATATATTCATTACTATTGTTACTGGAAGATAGGGGGCATTATATTATTTATTTTTATAAATATTTAAATTTACTTGTTTTCTAATAATTCTTTTATCTTATTTTTCAATTCTTGAAGATCAGAGGATTTTCTTATGTACGCATCGGCTGACCAGGACAAAAAACTTACCTTATAACAACTAAACGCCGTGTTAATAATGATTGGTATTTTCCTGTGTTTGCTTAAAATTTTCCCCATAGCTTCGAGTCCATCCATTTTTGGCATAATAATGTCCATGACTATTATGTCCGGCAAATAATCATTTACCACTTTTATGCCTTCTACGCCGTTCCTTGCGGTGATAACATTATACCCCTCGCTTTCCAATTCCTGTTTATACAGTAATAGTTGGTTTTTATCATCTTTTACTACAAGAATGGTTTTCATCATGTATCTCTTAACTAACTTATAATTATCTACTTCATCTGCACAATCTTTAATATTAAATATCTCAAATTTATAAGGCTATCGGCATCCGATGTACAAATGTGGATGCCCTTGATACCATGGGGAAAAACACAACGATTGCACCTAAAATGCTTAACATTGATAGATGTTTTTTTGTTAACATAAAACATCTCCTTTGGGAAATTTATAAACGACACAATTGTTTTACACATTGTAAAACTATCACAAGTTTTATGCAGTGTCAAATATAATTTTATAATTGGAAAATAGTTTTAAATAAATTTTAATACACGAGGCAGGTTATTGTCTGTATGGTATTAACTTCCCGAATATAGCGTCATTAATATCTATGCAACAAGGTCTTCCTGGCAGAAGACATATACACAAACACAAATTTACTGATTTGAAATAAGCACAAATTAATTGTTGCAAAATATTTGATAAATGCATCAATTAATTTGATCTTCACATGTATAAGGAATTTCAATTCTTTCGTTATGTTTTAAAACACTCTACAGGAAATCCCTTTTAAGTATGATATATGTTATCGTTTAGATGAAGGTTAATACAAAGGCCAATCCAGTGAATTTTTAATAGCCATGCAAAACGTTGTTTTAAGAAACAAGGCTATTGTTTTTATTGTATCGAACCTAAAGTAAATACTGCTTTTTAAAACATATTTTAGCAGCTTTTTTGTTCAGAGATTTTTCTATTTCTTTCAATTCCTTATCTCTCTAAAGAATAAAATTGTTTAAATCTGTTATTGAATTTCCTATGCTACACAAGACAACAGAGGCTGGAATAATAAGCAACTTCATGATACCTATTATTATTCTTTATTTTTTAAATTTAAGATACTTCATCTATTTTGTATTCATCGGTTAGGCCAATGATGAGTAATATATTCCGTTGCTTCCTGAACATGCAGTTCACGGGTACCCCCCCTCCTGTACGATGACAAAATTTTACATCATTACATTCCCGGTAATATACAGGTCGCGAAGAAGGTTCAATAATGATATGACAAATTTCTTTAGCCTCTAAGATGTGATGTATATTCACCATTTCAGGCAAGAGGCGATGACCTCCTTTCCTCAACTAATTGAAGCAATACAAGGGATCGTGCTTCAAGGCTGTAAAGTTCTCCACCCTTCATTAGTTGTATGCTTCTCTTTCCCGTTGCTTCCCGCGTGTCTATAAGTGTCTTCCACTGTATTTTTGGATTATGCGCCGGCAAAACGAAAGAGATAGATTCATGATGAACGTTCATTAAAATCAACAGTGTGTCATCTACAATTTGTTTTCCACGTTCATCAACTTCTTCTATTGCATAACCGGCCAGGCAGAGCGCTAAAGAGTGGGTACTAGGATTATTCCAGTCCTCATCGGTCATTTCCTTCCCATCAGGCCGGAACCATGTAAGGTCTTTTACCTCTGAGCCGGTAATCTTTCGTCCCTGAAAAAAGTGCCGCCGCCTCATGACAGGATGTTGATGGCGTAGTTGAGTTAGGAGACGGGTGAATTCCAGGAGTTCCTGCCGCGGTTTATCCAGATCCCAGTCTATCCATGAAATCTCATTGTCCTGACAATATGCATTATTGTTACCCTTTTGGGTACGGCCTATTTCATCTCCTGCCAGCAACATGGGTACCCCCTGTGATAGTATAAGGGTGGCAATAAAATTGCGTTTTTGCCGCTCTCGTAATTTTGCGACTTCCTGGTTGTCGGTTGGTCCTTCTATTCCACAATTCCAGCTCAGGTTGTAATCTGTTCCATCCTTGTTTCCCTCTCCGTTAGCCTCATTATGCTTTTCATTATAACTAACGAGGTCGTGAAGACAGAATCCATCGTGTGCCGTTATAAAGTTTATGCTGGCATATGGCCTTCGGCCTCCGTGCTCGTAAAGATCACTGCTCCCTGTCAGACGATAGGCAAGATTCCCTGCTACACCTTTATCACCATGCCAGAATTGTCTCACCGTATCACGATATTTTCCGTTCCATTCCGTCCAGAGGATGGGAAAATTTCCTACCTGGTAACCTCCTGGCCCCAGGTCCCATGGTTCGGCAATAAGTTTGACTTGCGACAACACCGGGTCCTGATGGATTATATCGAAGAAGGCGCCAAGCCGGTCTACTTCATGAAGCTCGCGTGCCAGGGCAGACGCCATGTCAAAACGGAACCCGTCAACGTGCATTTCCAGCACCCAATACCGTAAGCTGTCCATAATAAGTTGAAGTACACGCGGGTGTATCATATTCGGCATATTTCCGCATCCTGTGTAATCCACATAATAGCGCTTGTTGTCTGATGCAAGGTGGTAATAATTGGCGTTGTCTATTCCGCGAAAAGAAAGAGTTGGCCCCAGATGATTTCCTTCAGCAGTATGATTGTATACCACATCGAGAATGACCTCTATACCTTCGCGGTGGAAGGTTTTAACCATGGTCTTAAACTCATTAACCTGCTCTCCCATTATACCGGAACCGGAATAACGCGCCGCCGGAGCGAAAAATCCTATAGAATTGTAACCCCAGTAATTAGAAAGACCGCGTCCGATGAGATCTTTTTCATCCACGAAATGGTGTACCGGCATTAATTCAACTGCGGTAATTTTCAGTGAATGAAGGTAATCTATTACCGCATGGCATGTCAGGCCGGCATACGTCCCTTGCAGTTCTTTTGGTACACCAGGATGTTGTTTCGTAAAGCCTTTCACATGCAGCTCATAAATCAGGGTCTTATGCCATGGAGTGCCAGGGGACACATCATCTCCCCATGTAAATGCGGGATCAACGACAACACACCTGGGGATATTAGGCGCACTGTCTCCATCGTCTTTGGAAAGATCAGCTTCCTTGTGCCCCGGTGTATAGCCAAACAGCGCATCACTCCAGCAGATGGTTCCAGAGATCGCCTTGGCGTATGGATCCAGTAAAAGTTTGGCCGGATTAAACCTGTGACCTGACTTAGGTTCATAGGGACCATAAACACGGTATCCATAAAGTTGACCCGGGCGCACTGTGGGTAGATAGGTATGCCAGACCTGATCGGTGTGATGAGCCATCCGGATACGGGCTACTTCATGATTTCCGTCCTGTCCATCGAATAGACACAATTCCACACCCGTGGCATTCTCTGAGAAGAGCGAGAAGTTAACCCCCGCTCCATCCCAGGTAGCGCCAAGCGGATACGCTTTACCTGGCCATTCAGTCATATGTGTAATTTCGTTCATAGCTTATATTCTCAGAAACTAACCATGTTATTCCACTGGCCGAACAAAGGGCGCCAATGCTCCTCTGGGCTTATACCTGGTTCTTACAGTATGTAAATACTTTTTATTTAAAACCTTTGGGTACTTTTATATTAATATTTTCAGAGACGCTAATCCCCTTGAATTCCTTTTCGATTTCTAAAAAAGCATCCACAATATCGGGATCGAAGTGCTCGCCGCTATCAGACTCTATACGTTTAACTGTCTCTTCGTGTGATAAGGGTTCTTTATAAGTCCTTTTTGATCTCATTGCATCATAGACATCGCACACAGCAAAGATCCTTGCCTCCAGAGGAATTTGCAGCCCCTTTAAGCCTTCCGGGTATCCTTTACCATTATATTTTTCATGATGATACGCACAGATGTTTCTGCCCAGAATAAGAAACGATTGCTTCAGTTTGAATGTATCAATAGCATCCTGAAGTACCTGTTTCCCTATACGGGGGTGTTCCGCCATTTCTTTGTATTCTTCGTCCGATAGCATTGTTTTTTTCAATAAGATGGCATCCCGTATTCCCACTTTTCCTATGTCATGTAAGGATGCTGCATCATACAGGTCTTCAAGAAATTCGTTCTTGAGTATTTTCCGGTACTTTTTTTTCTTTCGCAACTGCCTTGCAAGTATTATGGTATAATTTCTTGTCCTTTCTAAATGATCCCCTGTTTCCTGGTCTCTGATTTCGGTAAGTCTTACCAGAGAAAATATAATAGCCTTCTGCGCCTCTATCAACGCCCAGAATCTTGAGAAATTTATATAGCCAATAACCAATATAAGACAAATAAATAATGCCAGGAGCAGGACGGAGACCCATATCAATCGTTGTAAACCTGCCTTTAGTAAAGGATGGCTGTGGAACATAGCCACTATGAATCTCTTACCTGGAAGGAACTCCACCGTTGCATAGTGGATAGTTTCTACATCCGAAAGATATAACCACCCGGAACTATCATGGAAAATATAATCCGACGTAGCAAAGTTAACAGATCCGTCCTGTTTTAAAGATATGATATTTCCTTCTTCAGTTTGAATAAACATATTTTTAGGGAGGACTTCAAGCACTTCTGAAAAAGATATGTCTAAAATCAAAATCCCATTTTTCTCGTTTTCAGAATTAAACAGAGGGGTCGCAAAACTTATCACCGAAATGCACGGGCCATCCGCCTTTTCCTGATCAATAGTTACACCTATTGGTGACGAACACATTTGATCCTTGTCGAGCTTCATAGTTTCTTGAAAATGGGGATGATGCCTGTGGTCTCGCAGATCAGAGTCAGGAACAATAATGGTTGTATCATCCTGATGTTTATTGATCCTGACAATCTCATGTCCTGAAGCATCGATAATTTTGATTTGAGAATATTTTTTATATACCCTTGCAAAGTCGCGGAATATTTTCTCCTCAATTTTTTTATAATGGCTGGATTCAAAATCACTATCTGCGTAATCCTTAGTATTTGGCAAATCTCTGAGAAATAGCAAATTCTGTGCAGACCAGGAAAAATATTCTTCGATTATTTTCTTGCCTGAAACCAATTGTGCAGTGGTTTTCCCGTGTTGCCATTTTGCCTCTCTTTCATATATCTGACTGCTACCAACATATAGAACTGTCCCAAAAAGTATAAAGAGAAGGATGGTAATTGATAAAAACATCACGTTTTGTTTTATGACATTCCTATTCAACATAATATATCTTGATTATTTGTTTGTTTCCTTTCTGAGATTACCATCATTTTGTTTCCACTGTTTCCCGACTCATATTTTTGCACTGCACAGTAAGACTTTCATACATTAAACTATTATCACAAAATATTACTGTTCGTGCTTATGGCCGTAATGATGGTTATGCCCATCGTTATGGTGGTTTACTTCCATTTTTGCCAAATCCATCCCACACACAGGACATTTTCCAGGCTCATCGCTTTTACTGCCTTCATGTTTCATGTGGCAAAGATAACTATCCTCTATGCCATGTTCTGCCTCCATATATTCATAATTTTCATGGGCAGTTTCTGCACTGTGATGATGATCATGACTCATGTGCTTCCCCTGTTCCCGGAGTGATTGTACATAGGCATAAACTATTATTATATAGTACAGTGTGTATGGTAATATGAGACATTACCTAGTATAGCGTTTCATTAAAATATCTACATTGATACCGTCATTGCGAGCGACAGCGAAGCAATCTTAAGTCTTTTGGGAACAAGAGATTGCTTCGTCACGCCACTCCCCGCAATGACATTTTTTTTCGTACACCTTTTAGCGAAACGATTTACTAGTCTTTTTCCTCCCACTCATACCAACGTTCCACTCCATAATCTGTATCAGTTGAATGACAACCGGCACAGGAATTTGTAATCACGGTACCAGAACTGTTTTGAATACCGTTAGCCGTATTATTATCAGCCATCGCTTTGCTGGCGTATGGTTTGATAATATCAAAGACATGAGAAGATATGTCATTATTTACTGCGCTCTTTGCAGTTTTTGGCATATGACAACCTGTACAAAGGCTTCCACCAGGGCTGGAAGAACTGAATTCATGTTTTGCATGTCTGTTTTGTACTTCACCATCTTTCTCAATGGTCTCCGCAAAATCATCATGGCATGTAATGCAGATCTTATTATTGTCACTTCTCTTGCGTAATTGAGGTGTGCCTGCCTCGCCCGTAACGTGAGGTTCATGACACTGATAACATTTCTGTCCTGCATAGTTGTAATGATGACTCTTAATGAAATCCTGATATTGTTGACGATGTTTCTTGGAATGGTTATTCTCTGAGGCATTCTCACCTAAAGAACCGGCGTCATTATCATTCCAATAACCAGCCGTTGGATTGCCGTCGGCGTCTGTTTCCTCTATATAGTCCGCCAGTACCTTACCTGGTATAAATGGTGTAATCTCATCGCCATTGATAATAGAGGGATATTCTGTCTCAAAGTCGGCGCTATTTTCACCGTCCTTGTTTTTTACACGAACGTGACATTGCCCGCAAACTTCATTGCCACGATCTGAGGCCAGGTATTTCGGGTTAACGATATGCCTGGCTTTTCCACCTCCTTCAGATACGTGTAATTCGCCAGGCCCGTGACAGCTTTCACACGATATGCCCAGTTCCTTTGAATTAGAAACAAATTCTCCGTTGACATTTTGTGTAATATCCAATCCCGTTACGTGACAGCCCTCGCAATTCTGTTCAAAAGATTTTTCTTTATTCGGAGGAGTATCTTCGTCTGTTGTTATTAACGTGCCGTCATTGTTATACCATGTGCTTGCTTCGTAAGAAACCCAGGCTGCATCGGGATTACTTTGGTCTGCATTTCTATTATTATATTGTATGGGCAATATATAATGACTATCTCCTGTTTTTACGTGATACCTCTGTTTTCCTGCAAAGGAAACGCCTCCATGAGTTCTGACTACGGTATATGTGACGGAAATAGCCTCATTGGTCAAATCATAGAGGGTGACTTTATAGTCGCCTCCACTGATAAATGCCCTGAAGGCAACTTTGCCATCATCCGTGGTCATAAAATTTCCACTGAATGGAGCAACAACTGTATCAGATGCCGGCGTCTGGATGGTTTTTGCGTGAGCCGTTTCCTGCCAATCCTTATTGTCAGGATGGCAGCCCAGGCATACCGTACTCCCTACATATTCAGAGTCCGGGTGGGACGAGGAAGAAAGTTTTATTTTAACACTCTTTTTCTTCCCTGATTTTACCTTTACACTAAATTTATCATTGGGTAAATAAAACTCATCAGATAAAGGTGTAGCTCTGACAATGTATTTACCGGGCGCAAGGTTTTTAATCTTAAACTTTCCCTTTTTGTTTGTGGTAGCCATGTCCTCAAAGGCTGACCCGTAAGCCGTTTCCTCTGTAAGTGTCTGGATGCTGATCGTTATATCTGTTAAAGGTTGCCCGTCGGTACTGGTTACCTTGCCAACTATTTTTCCTGTTTCTTTAGACGTGCTTTTTTGTAGAAAAATGCTATTTGAGCCGTTTGCCGAAGACAAAGCCATCGGCGTCATCTGATATACAAAAGCGGATGCCCCTGATACCATTGGGAAAGACACAACAATGGCAATTAAAACACTTAGCATTGATAGATGTTTTCTTATTAACATAAAAACCCTCCTCCATTGCTTTTACATAACGCAGAAGCAATCTTTAAATAATATATTCTGGAATAATTCACTGCGATAGTTGTATCCCCACTGCCCTTTCAAGATTTGCCAGATTTGTTTCATAATCAACTACCGATTTATAATACTGAAGCTGTGAATCTAAAAGCACTCGCTGACTGTCAATCAGGCTGAGAAAATCGATGATATCCGCTTCATAGCCGATTTGCGCCGCTTTAAGCGCTTGTTCCGCCTGGGGAATAACGCCAGTTTTGAAAAGATTTACCGTGCTTTTCGATGATTGTAATCTGACGAAATAATCTTTTACTTCGAAAAGCGTCTTATTATTAATATACCGGTGCTCTGATCTGGAGGCAGAAAGAGCCTCATTTGCTTCCTCCACCCTGGCGCGGTTCTTCGGCCATAACCATGGTATATTAATCGTAATAGAAGACGCCCACGCATCCGGGTTTCCGTCATTCTGCATATATTCAACCATAGGTTCAAAGTCCATAAAGTAATAGTCTTTTCTTGAAAGTTTTAGCTGTGCCTCATCCCTTTTGATTGCGTGGTCATATTTCTTTAGTTCAGGCCTGTTGTTTGAAGCAAGGTTTTCCAACCCTTCTAACGTTACATCCAAATTATGTATCTCAATAAGAGGGGGATCGCCCAATGGATGCTGCGGATGCCTGTCAAGTAAAACATTCATCATGGCAACAACCGACTCTTTTTCCTTGTTCAAAACAATAAGTTCATTCGTAAGTGTTGACAACTCTACCTGTGCAGAAAGCACATCCCTTTGCGATGTTTTGCCAACGGCGTATTTTGTTTCCGCGATTTTTGAAAATTTACGAAGCAGCTCCCTGTTCTCTTCCGTAATTGCAATAGCGCGGTTTACGTAAAACAGATCATAAAAGGCGGTTTTTACCAGGGCGGTAATTTCCTGCACCTTTGCCAACAGATCTTCTTCCGCCATTTTAGATTCCTGAGTTGCTATCTTCCCTCTCATGGCAAGTTTACCGGGAAATGGAATTTTCTGAGTCACGGCGTACCGCTGTTGCAGCATGCTGGTTTGGCCGTTAATGTTGAGAGGTTGGTTGGACATATTAAAAGAACCTGCCCGAAACATGGGGTCTTCGAGTGATTTCGCCTGAGAAATTCTCGACGCGGAAGCATTTAACCGCTGACGCACAGCAATAATCTCAGGATTATGTTCCATCGCCTCATTAATTAGCCACTGTATGTTTAACGTACCGGCAGGCTTTTCTTTAGGTTTGTCAGCGCCCACTTCTTCTTTTGTCTTTGATGGGGAAGTATCACAACTCCCGGTTCGTGAAATCAGGACAAATTGGGTGAAAAAAAGTAAAATGAGTATGAACATCTTTTCGTATTTCATATTTAACATTTCGGATTTTACCATTAAATATTTTGACAAAAAATGCAAAGAAATCTCTGATAAGGTACTGAAATCACTCTTTACACGTAACCATATGACAATTACCTTCTTTGCACCCGGCTTCGCTGGTTAACAGATGTGTATGAAAATAGACGGACGAAAAAAGTATCCCTGAGAAAAAAACCGATACGACGCTTAGATAGCAAGGCATCGCAAATAATCCGCCTTTGCTGAATGATGATACTTTTGGTTCTACCAAACGGCTTATACGCTCTTCAAATGCCTGCTGTTCATTCGAAAATGAGGCTATCGCTATTTGCGTCATATGCTTTGTATTGTATCCGGACATTTTGACAAGGGCGCTTGCCAATGCAAGTGGTTCATTCATAAGCCGCAAAGCAGCATCGTCCGCAGCCTTCTCAGAGTGCATTTTATACAACCGCACAAGATAATTATTAACCGGCAGAAAGAAATGAAGCGCACAGAATATCTGCATTATCGCAAATCGTAACGGGTCCCTGTGTTTCAGATGATGAAATTCGTGAAGAACCACCGACTGTAGCTCTTTTGGGGTCAGATAAGAAAAAAGGCCGGCAGACAAACATATTTTGGGGCGAAATATGCCAAAGGTAAAGGCATTGAATATTTTCTGCCCGGATACAAATATCGGGGAGTTTTTACATGGCAGTGTATTTAATGTATCATCCCCAATCGGATACTCTTTTATGTCCGTCAAACCAAGAGAACGAAACAGACTGCGGTTTATAGTAAAGAGTAAAAACGCCTTATAAAAAGCCCTGCCGACGCCAACGAAATAAATACCCATACAAAGAAAATAAAACAACAGACACAGCGTATAAAAGCTGAAAAGGCAATTCAGACAAATACTTCCACAACAAGTTGCAGAGTGGTACGTGTTAAAAATCCCTTTTATATAGCTGTTAACACTCACCAGAATGCCGGCAACAAAAGCAGAGGCAATGATGCTGTTTATCAACAAAAAAAGAGCAAAACACTTATCAGCATTCTTTTGCTGATTATTAGAAACGTTCTCTCCCCCTTTATTTTCCATTGATTTGCTCTTTCTTAAGCGATTGTTTCTTGGATTCTATGAGTTGCGAAAAATATTCCATCTTGTCCGGATTTAACTGCGACATGCATTCAACAAAATGAACCATTGCGGCTTTTAGCGACAGACCTGAAATCCCCTCAACAACAGCCTTCGACACCATCTCATAAAACTGTTCCTTACTATACAAAGGTTTATACAGGAAGGCCTTCTTTTCCCTTCTTCTGGTCAAAAGCCCCTTTTTCGTCATCCGGTTGGTGACAGTAATCACGGTCGAATAAGAAACACTCCTCTCCTGAGGAAACGATTCCAGGATATCCTTCACGCTGCCCTCACCCTTCATCCACAATGCATTCATAATATCTTCTTCCAGTTTCCCCAGTACCTGATTCAGCCCTTTCCTGAAAGGATTAAAATTAAATTTCAACAGCTTCCCCTCCACATTTTGCATTAATTTTGCATTAATTAGTGTTATAGAATCTTAAGTGTATTGACACAATAATAAGCCCTTTTGGGCAAATCATTGTCAATTGAAATTATTATATTCTACACCATGTAAAAGATGCAAGATTTTTTTTAGTTTTATGTAATGGGACGAGCCTCGTCGCACTACGCCGAAGGCCTAACTCCATTCTCGTTCCCAAGTTCCGACTTGGGAACGTACGTGCCCTGGAAGCTCCTGCTTCCATTTAATAACAAATATTGGGATCAAAAGACGCCTTTTGTAAACCGAATGTTTCCCTTTTGCGTCCAAACCCATCTTCATATCCGAGACTCCTTTTGTCAAAATACGAAGCAGCCTGGCAAACTATCAGATATATTTTTGACAGATATCTGCCCTCTATATACAAACCGAAGCTGGCATAGCCAGAAGCAAACAAGCACGAGATAAAAAACACGAAGCACGAAATACGAAAAATGCGCTTGTTTAGAATGTCAGATCATTTTGTCATTAGAATTTGTTTCGGATTTCACAATTACAGGCTGTGTTTCCTGCCTGAGAAAACGGAATATTTCTTCCGCCGCACGTTCAGATGCTCCTGGTTTTCCTATATCATCCATGAGTGAGCGTAGGTTTTCAATACACAGGTGTCTTTTTTGGTTATTCCTGAGCAATTCTATTGCCTGATTGGCCAGCCTGGAATAATTGTTACTGCACATGAGCGTTTCCGGAACAATCATCTTGTTTGCCAATATGTTTACCAGTCCGATATAAGGGGTGGTAAGGAACGGCCTGGCAATAAAATAAGCGAATGGTGAAATTTTATAAACAATAAGCATTGGTGTATGGTAATAGGCAATTTGCAGTGTAACAGTTCCAGAGCCGGCAAGGCAGATATCGGAAGACTGAATTATCTTGCGAACACAGCCAACGATAATTTCGGCGGGAAGATGAGATGCTTCTACTATTAAACGAATAAGAGAGAAATACTGTTCGCTGGTACAGGAAACGAGGATTTTTATGGAAGGGATGGTCTGTTTTATTTGTTTTGCTGCCCGGAGCAATAGCGGCAGCAGTCGGATAATTTCCTGTTTTCTGCTTCCGGGAAGCAGGGAAACGATGTACTCCCCCACTTGTTTTTCTTCCATCGAAAGGTGATTATTGATGCGTCGTTCCCTGTCTAATTCATCAAACAATGGGTGTCCAACATACGTGACCGGCAGTCCGGAAGTTTCATAAAAAGATTTTTCAAATGGATAGATGACGATTAAGAAGTCGACCAGTTTCCTTAGTTTTTTTATTCGCCATGGCCCGTGCGCCCATAATTGTGGAGTAATGTAATAAATTACCGGTATTTTTAATTTTTTTGCTGCCCTCGCAAGCTGGAAATTGAAACCGCAATAATCAATTAAGATGACGGCGCAAGGGGTTTCATGTTGAAAAAAGCGAACGCAATCTTTTTTCATGCGCAAAAAAGCGGATAATTCTGTCAAGGCGTGAAGCCACATGAGTGATTTTGTTTTCATATCGCAAAGACAATGCAGGCCCGCTTCATTCATACGTTCTTTCCCCAAACCATAAAAGGTGATATTGGGATTTTTCTTAAGGAGGCTGCGCATCAGATTTGCTCCGTGGATATCCCCGGAGGATTCTCCCGCGCTGATAAATATCTTATAATTGTTCATACGTTTGAAAATGTGAATGTGTAATAGTTTATGGAGATGGTAACACTTTGGTCTTTTGAAACTGGAAATTGTCATTTGTAGTGCGACGAACCTCGTCGCACTACATGAATTTAGTGGGCTTAGTAACACCTTAGTCTTTTGAAAAAGTAAGGGCGAAGCATTTGCCCGCTTGGGTGTGAACGCATTTATGACAATTTACAGCAAATGCTTCGCCCCTACATTGCTATTATTGGAATTTTTCAAAAAGCCAAATTGTTACCAATCATTTCATTTTCAGGCAGAGCGTATTATCCTTGCCCTTCGCTTTCCTTTTCTGGTATTTTCCTGTCTTGCAATGGCGCAGGTGAAGGGGTATTTATTTTCTTTCGGGGTATTCGTTGGCGTGATCTGGCTTCTTCATTAAAAGGGTTTTTTCCTATCCAACAGGGAGAGATTTTCCTGCTGGAAATAACTTTACTGAGGAGCGAAAGGTCCTTTTTTGCAACCAGGGTAAAGGCTATTCCCTTCCTTCCCATACGGCCTGCACGTCCTGTACGATGCGTATATTGCTCACCATCTCTTGGCATATCCCAATTAATCACATGCGATACATGAGAAAAGTCAAGCCCCCTTCCCGCAACGTCGCTCGCAATAAGGTAGCGGATTTTTTGGCTTCTAAATCTGCGAATAATTGATGAACGCTTGTCCTGTGCGAGTCCGGCGTGCATATACTCAATATCATGAAAATCTTTCCTAAGCAGCCGAAACAGAGAGTCAACCATGTGCCGTGCATTACAGAAGATAAGCGCCTGGTTCACCTCCTCGCCCTTGAGATATTTAACGAGTTCTTCATGCTTTTGTTTCGGGTTGACATAAGAAAAATAATGTTCAATGCTTTCCGGTGCAGATCTCTTTGTAACAAGCGATATATACTGGGGTTCATGCAAACAGTCTTGTGTAAGTTTTTTTATATCATCGGGCATCGTTGCGGAAAAAAGCAGTGTTTGATGTTTGTGCCGTATACATGACAAAATGAATTCGATATCCTCAAGGAATCCTACCTTTAGCAGCTCGTCCGCCTCATCAAGGATAACACATTTTATCCGTGCAAATGAAAGTATCCCTTCGTACAAAAGATCTATGAGCCGTCCTGGGGTTGCCACTAAAATATGCACTGTCTGTTTTACTCTGGCTATCTGTGCCGCCCTATCAAATCCGCCATAAACGGCATAAGGGATAACGTCCGTTTTTGCCGCTATTTTCCTGATCTCCTCCACATACTGCATACACAATTCACGAGTCGGAACAATCACAAGTCCCTGAATGGCGTCGAGGGAGGGATCAACTTTTTGAATAAGTGGGATGGCGCAGGCTGCCGTCTTTCCCGACCCAGTCTCTGCCAGGGCACATAAATCATGGCCTGCGAAGATTATAGGGTAAGTCGCCTCCTGGATGGGAGTCATTTCATTATATCCCATTTTATCGAGGGCTTTGAGGATGTCTGCAGAAAGCTCAAGGTCGCTGAATTTCATGTATAGTTATCCCCCTCCACAAGGCAATGACCGCATAAATAGAACACAATGGCATTGGGTTAATTAAAAAGTTTTTACTCATATCATTTTTTTAAATCTATCTCCTTAAACATAAACCTTAATTTTTCACAAATTAAATCTTTTCCACTTCATTATCCTGTATTTTTTCCAGCATGGGTGGTTAAGGTTGCAACCAAATGTCATTAAGTTAAAGTTGTTTGATTAAAAACAACCCCCTTTATCCCCCTTTATTAAGGGAGACTTTTGCGGCAGGTAGATTAACTTAATGACATTGGCTTGCAAACCTGAACGGGCGGGAATATCGTTAATTTTGCAGTGATTACGATGTGATTGTCCTGGCAGACCCATCAATCATAGAGAATACGTGCAATACGCCCTATACAAGAATAGTTTTAAATTCTTTAACGTTGAATTATACTGGCACCGGAGACATTTTCCATATTTCATTATTATATTCTTCTATCGTTCTGTCACTGGAAAATTTGCCGCTGCAGGCAGTATTCAAGATGCTCATCCTCGTCCATTTATTCTGATCCCGATACGCCTCTGCTACTTTTTTCTGAGCGTTGACATAACTTCTGAAATCTGCAATCGTCATCCACGGGTCGTTCGGACTGGTAAGCGAATGAATAATGCTATCAAATATTTTATATTCAAACTGGTTGAAATGGCCGCTTGTAAGTAACTGCATCACGCGAAGCAAGTCCTCGTCCGTGTGAATAATCGCATCCGGGTTATAGTTTTTTCGTAATTGGAAAACTTCTTCAGCAGTCAAACCAAAAAAAAAGAGGTTTTCATCTCCAACTTCTTTGCGAATTTCAATGTTAGCGCCGTCGAGTGTGCCGATAGTTATAGCGCCGTTCATCATGAATTTCATATTTCCCGTGCCCGAGGCTTCTTTTCCTGCCGTAGAAATTTGTTCGGAAAGGTCTGTGCCAGGGGCAATAATTTCCATGGCAGTTACAGAATAATTCGGCAAAAAAACCACTTTTAAATATTCGTGCATCTTTGGATCGGCGTTAATTACCTCCGCAACATTATTTATCAATTTAATAATGGTTTTTGCCATAAAATATCCCGAAGCGGCTTTTCCGCCAAAAAGGATGAGTCGCGGAGTCCAATTTGCATCGTCGCCACGCTTCACGCGATCATACAAATGTACCACATGGAGAATATTAAGCAATTGACGTTTATATTCATGAAAACGCTTTACCTGCACATCATACAGGGCGAATGCGTCAACCACAATACCACAACCCTGTTTTATAAGCGCCGCCAAGCGTTTTTTATTATGCATTTTTATCTCCCGCCATCGCAAGCAAAATTCCTTGTCGTTAACATAGTTTTTTAGCAGGTGTAATTGCGGTAAGTCAGTTATCCATCCATTCCCGATTTTTTCTGTGATAAGGCTGCTTAATGCCGGATTTGCCCAGCCCAGCCACCTTCGTGGAGTGACGCCATTTGTCTTATTGTTGAATTTTTCCGGCCATAGCTCATAAAAATCACGAAACAATCCTTCCGTTAATAATTTAGTATGCAGTGCCGCGACGCCGTTTACGGAGAAACTGCAGACAATAGCAAGGTGTGCCATACGGGCATATGGTTCATTGCCGTCTCCGATAATCGACATGCGCATTTGCCGTTCAATATCGCCCGGCCAACGTCGCGCCACTTCTGAGATAAAACGTGCATTAATTTCATAGATAATATCGAGCAATCGCGGCAGCAGTTCGCGGAACATACGCACCGGCCATTTTTCCAGCGCCTCAGAAAGTAAGGTATGGTTTGTATATGCCATAACGTTGTGGGTAATGTCCCATGCCTCATCCCATTCCATTCGATATTCATCCATCAGCAAGCGCATCAATTCCGCCGTTGCGATAGCGGGATGAGTGTCGTTCATTTGAAAACAGTTTTTTTCAGCAAATTCGCTAAAATCATACCCATATAGTCGCACCCAATGGCGTAACACATCCTGCAGGCTTGCTGATGCGAGAAAATATTGCTGTTTCAGGCGCAGCACCTTGCCGTTTTCACTGACGTCATTCGGGTATAAAACCATGGTAATATATTCCGCGGCGCTTTTCGCGGCAACAGATTCAGGATAACTGCCCGCGTTAAACTCTCCCAGATTAAACTCATCTGTGGCGGAAGAAGACCACAATCGCAACGTATTTACGGTTCCATTCCGGTACCCTGGTATCGCAATGTCATAGGGCGTCGCCAATACATCCTGCGTATTTACCCAACGTGCGAACAACCTTCCGTCTTCGCCGCGATAAAATTCAGTTCGTCCGCCAAAATGCACGCGGCACATGTATTCCGGACGTTCCAGCTCCCAGGGATTTCCGTAGCGCAGCCAACGGTCGGGTTCTTCCACCTGTTCGCCATTTTCTATACACTGCCGAAACATTCCGTATTCGTAACGAATCCCGTACCCCACAACCGGCAACTGCAACGTGGCGCAGCTATCAAGAAAACATGCGGCAAGCCGTCCCAGGCCCCCGTTGCCTAAACCGGCGTCGTGTTCCGCCTCGCTCACCTCTTCCAATACGTAGCCAAGTTCCTGCATGCCATGGGAAACCTCGTCAACAATGCCAAGATTGACCATGGCATTGCTCAACGTCCTCCCGGGGAGATATTCCATAGACAAATAATACGTACATTTGCATTTGCTTTCATGATAGGCATAGCGGGTCTTTTTCCAACGTTCCAATAACCGGTCACGGAGCACTAACGCCAGCGCATTATATGAATAGTGTAATAAACGACAATGCTTGTCTCGCCCCAGGGTATCACTAAAATACCGTCGATACTCTTCCCCGATATCTTTAGCGCTCATCCCTAAAGGCGGAAGCTCTGTGAGTGTAGATACTGGTTTGCTCTGTTTTAAAGTCTTATAGGGAAGGATTAGTTCTTTCCGTTTTTCCATTATTTAGATACCTCCTAACCTGGCATAGCCAGAACTAAACAGTCATTAGTCATTGGTCCACCACCTACTGCCGACTTTAGATCGCTGACTGCAGAATGAACTATTAAATATTTTGCCAAAAAATGTAAAGAAATTACACATGGCGGGTTCAAGTTTGCAACTCAATGTCATTAAGTTAAGAATTATTGTAACACTTTGGTTTTTAAAAAAACGTATTACCGATAAGTTTGTAGATAGGATACCATAACAGATCGTAGAGACAGGTTTGAAACCTGTCTCTATAATCAGGAGCGGCCTGTCTTCCTGTCAATCATATACAGGCCGCTCCTACGGAGCTATTTACCTGTTGAATTTTATTGCGCTACAAACAGACCGCCCCTAAAGGGGCTGCATTGTTTTTAATGTCCCCTTGGATTTTTCAAATAACTAAGGTGCTATGAATTATTTGATCAAAAACAACCCCCTTTTTTCCCCTTTATTAAGGGGGACTTTTGCGGCCGTTTGCTTAACTTAATGACATTGGGTTACAACCCTGAACCCGCCTGAAGTGCAAAGAAATTACTGACAAGGTACTATATTATTGCATTATTGCCAGGGCCAGACTTCGACTAAGATTGTATATCCGGCAATACCAGTTACTATGGCATTAACAATTGTCCAGTAACCGGTAATTTTTTCAATAGCCTTTCCGAGTCCAAGCAGCAGAAAAAACATAAACCACAAACTCGCCCACATTAACCACAATATAAGTAATCCTATATCAGGCATTGCAGTAAATGACGTCGGAACGGCGACTACAGACACTAATAAGCAATACCATCCTAATCCCTTGCCCTCATGGTTCCCCAGAGCGTTGATGCCTACCCATAAATAGGTAAATCCAAACAACAGGGACTGCATGGCATAAAAATAGGTTATTATTTCTCCACCGTGAACGAAAACAGTCCGCATAGCTCCGGCCACAATAAGAGCACCGGCAAACAGGTTCATTGGAAATACATGCTTTGCGCTTAACTTTCCCAAAACCATCAAGCCATTCATAAACAGAACAAAGCCAACATACACCAGTGCAACGCCTAACATTCCCACAGCAACCGCTCCTATTTTTAAATCAGTTTCTTAAACCATTTACATTCAGAAAAACCACACACGGCGCACTTATTTATGTTTTAATGGACGTGGCGCAGTCTTTATATTTGCGGATAAGGGACGAGTAGTTTTGGTCTTTATAAAGGAATATTGTTTTTTCATTGTGGAAGTGCTCATATCCTTTTTTAAATCAGTCTTTCCCCTAGTATCACTTTTTTGGTGCCAATCCATTTTATTGCGTACAATTTTTTTCTGTGTTGGTGCAGCATGTGTTCCGGTGTTTTTTAATGCAGGCATAGAATAGTCGAAATCTTCCAGGGTATATCGTTCGATACGTGAGCCAAGGATGTTTTCAATACCGCGTACCATTGCTTTATCATCTTCTGTTACCAGGGTAAAAGCATCTCCGGTACGCGCCGCACGACCTGTTCTGCCAATACGATGGACATATGCCTCCGGGGTATCAGGAATATCATAGTTAATAACATGTGAAATTTGTGAAATGTCTATGCCGCGTGCTGCAATATCTGTCGCCACAAGGATCTGGTAGGCGCCATTTCTAAACCCACCTAAAGCCGCCTGTCGTTGTGGTTGTGACAAATTCCCCTGAAACGACGTCGCCTTGTACCCAGCCCTTATTAACCGGTCGCCCAGGCTCTTTGCCCGGTACTTGGTACGGGTAAAAATCAGCACAGACTGGGTGTCTGTATGTTGCAATATCTTCAGAAGAAGGGGTATTTTAAGATGTTGTTTCACCGGATATAAGGCGTGTTTAACCGTGGATGCCGGAGCGGTTTTCCCTAATTGAACAGTCACCGGTTTTGTTAGCGCTTCCTGCGCCAACTTTCGGATCTCATCTGGCATGGTCGCGGAAAAAAGCAATGTTTGCCGTTTATGCGACAGACACTTTATTATCTTTCTGATATCCGGAAGAAATCCCATGTCGAACATATGATCCGCTTCATCGAGCACCAACACCTCTACCCTTGAAAGTTCGATGGTCCTTTGTTTCATATGGTCCAAAAGCCTTCCAGGGCAGGCAACAACAATCTCTACGCCGCTTCTGAGTCTATTGATCTGCTGGGTAATGCTAACGCCCCCGTAAATGCTAATGCTTCTTAATGATGTTTTTGACCCGAGGGTTTTGAAATCCTGAAGAACCTGTTCAGCCAGTTCACGGGTTGGGACGATAACAAGAGCACGTATTTTGCCGCGTTCTCCCTGCATCAATCTGTGTAGTATCGGCAACACAAATGCGGCTGTCTTGCCGGTGCCTGTCTGCGCCAGGCCCATTACATCTGTCCCCTCCAAAATCAGCGGAATTGCCTGTAATTGAATCGGCGTTGGGGTGACATACCCGACCGATTTTATACCTGCAACAATGTTAGAATTAAAATTAAACGTTTGAAAATTTTTCATAAACCCCTTCTTTCATAAAATATTGTAGGAATAAACTATTCCTATTGTACTATTGTCAGGCCAGCAACATGCTTCCCGTCGCTGTAAAAACGTGACATCTGTATATATAATTACCCGTCATTTCCCCTCTTGCACAAGGAAGGAACTACGGGGATGTTTAAAATATAACCCCTCCGATTCCCTGATAACTTTCAAAGAAAACCAAATACATCAAAAACAACACAACGTCGGGATCGTGATTGGCTGCGTTATAATTCCTTTTAGAATTATTTGATAAAACTATGTTTTTTTGGTATATGGCGGAAGAACAACTCATACAATAGGCTAGTAACGGATATGATAATGTTCTTTCTTCTCTGAAAAAAAATACCTCTGAAAAACAGAGTATTGGGAATCAGGTAACGATTTTTTTCATCAAAAGAGAAGGTTGTGAACAATTTGTGGACGATGTTTCGCAGAAAATCATATTACAACATGCTTTCTTTTATTATTTTCGTATATTTAGCAAATTAAACAGTGCCCAAATTCATCATCAATCACATAATAATATCGTATAATAATAAATTTACCAGTTAAATGATAAAAATATTCCTTACTCTGCATTTTCCCTTTTCTTTAAACATCCCTAAATTGTCATCTTCGGAACCAAACAAGCAGGAGATAAATAAATACTAAACACGAAATCCGAAACGAATCCTAAATTCACCCCGCTATATAACATTCAATAGTGCATTTACTATTGTTAGATAATTCAGATAATTGTGTATCAGACGGTGTAAAATTTTCAAATGTTCAAATGTTCAAAACCCGTTTTTTTTTCATTGGGATTTTGCATTTTAAAATTTGTTTCGGATTTCGTGCTTCGTATTTCTTTATCTCCTGATTGCCTGGCCCTTGATTTGTTCAGATTAAATGTGGGCGAACTATGATCAATTTTCAAACAGCCAAATTGTTATAATTTTGATAATATTGCCGAAAAAATTAAAAATGCTTGCAATCGTCTTCCATTTTAGTTTAACATGTGTTCTACATGGAAAGTGTGGTTTCCTATCACTTATTAAATAAAACATATTGAATATATTATTAATATACCCTGAATTCCCGGATACATTCTGGAGTTTTAAACACGCCCTTAAATTCATACGCAAAAAGGCATCCTTTCCCCCGCTAGGACTCCTGACAGTTGCTGCAATGCTGCCGTCGGAGTGGTCAAAGCGACTTATAGACGTCAATGTAACAAAACTCACGGATGACGATCTGTTATGGGCAGATTATGCGTTTATCAGCGGCATGGTTGTCCAAAGAACGTCGGCAAAACATATCATTGGCCGTTGCAGTAAAGCCGGTGTTAAGGTGGTTGCCGGAGGCCCTTTATTCACGAGCGAACATGAACAGTTTGAGAATGTCGATCATTTCGTACTCAACGAAGCGGAGCTAACCCTGTCACCCTTTTTGGAAGACCTGAATAATAATTGCGCTAAACGTGTATACATCTCATCTAATTTTGCCGACATTCAAAAAACACCAACCCCTCTGTGGGAGTTAGCCGATCTGAATCAATACGCCTCAATGAGCATACAGTACTCTCGAGGTTGTCCATACCACTGCGAGTTTTGCAACGTGACTTCATTATTTGGACGACGTACACGCACCAAAACTGTTGAACAGATTATTGCCGAGTTGGATAGTTTCTATAACAGGGGTTGGCGTGGGCCTGTATTCTTCGTAGATGACAATCTCCTAGGTAATAAAAAAACCCTCAAAAACGAACTACTGCCAGCCCTGATCAAATGGCAAGGCGAACATGTGCCGATAACGTTTAACACCGAAATTTCCATTAACATTGCCGATGATGAATCCCTGATGCAAATGATGTCCGAGGCGGGCTTTATTACGGTTTTTATCGGGATCGAAACGCCGGATACGGATAGCCTGGCAGAATGTAACAAAAAACAGAATAAAAACCGTAACCTCCTCGAAGACGTACGGCGTATTCAGCGGGCCGGACTGCAGGTACAAGCGGGTTTTATCGTTGGTTTTGACAGCGACACACCATCCATCTTTCAGCGACAAATTGATTTTATACAAAATAGCGGGATTGTGTCTGCGATGATTGGCCTGCTTCAGGCCCCGACAGGAACGCGGCTATACGAACGCCTAATGCAGGAGGGGCGCTTGCTTGGACAGATGTCTGGAGACAATGTAGACGGCACCACTAACATTATCCCTAAAATGGATATTGATACATTCCGGGAAGGATATAAAAAAATATTGAAACACATTTATACTCCCAAAAACCACTATCAGCGCATAAAGACCCTCTTTCGGGAATATAAAACGCCAAAGATTAAAGCGCAAATTACCTTTAATGATATACTGGCGTTATTCCGCGCCATCTACTACCTTGGCATCCTTGGCAATGAACGCTTTCACTTTTGGAAGCTCTTGTTATGGACATCCTTTCACCATCGGGAATTATTACCACTTTCCATTACCCTTGCAGTTTACGGCTACCATTTCCGCAAGGTCAGCAAATTACACGTCCTGTAAATCAAAAAAGTCCAGAGGGAATTGGACTCGTCCTTTAGAAGGCCTTTGTCAATCTGAAATTGCATTGTATAAATTGAAACACAGAATACCGACAGGGGGATTGAATCTTTATTGCTGTAAAATTACCCGGAAAAGATTCTTCAGGTGTATCTCAGTGTTTTAAGGTATGAATATGAAAAATGCAGTGGCAAAATAAAAAGGGGCTTCGTCAATAAGGCATTCCTCATTGGGATTTTTGTTTTATTTCAATCAGGTTGCCGGAAAAATCCTTGAGGAAATATACTGTCTTATCTTTATGTTTTCCCTCAATAAGTTCCGCACCAAATCGCCGCGCCTTTTCTGCAATATCCGAAAAGCTTTCAATCATCATCCCGAAATGCGTAAAATTTGGATATGCATGCTTAAAATCAGAGATAAATACCTCAATCTTTATCCCGGGCTTTTCAAAAACCAACACTTTGATCTCTCGGGAAAGAGAGAATAATTGCTTTGAAAGTTCCGGCGGTAAAAGTATTTCTCTTGTTTTTTCAAGACCTAAAAAGTCCCGATAAAATTTCAGGGCGTGATCTTCACTCTTATTTGTGATGCCAATGTGATTTAATTCCATGCCGTATTTTAACGTTTAATTGTCCCTTGTCAATGGGCAGGTTTCATCGCATTGCTAAACGTACAGTGCACACCCATGTTTGGAGCGTTAGAACCCACATTTTAACACACTTTGCGGCTCTATACCTAATTACTCAATAAGCGGACTGTATACTTTTTTCAAATTTTTTTATAAAGAAGGTGATATTTTCGATTCTCCATGGATAAATCTCATTTAACGATTTTTATTGATTCCAGCTACAACCCAAAGAGAAAGCTTGGCGTAGGTGGATTTTTGTGTATTCCGCATAACCCCGGTGAAACACCTGCAAACAAAGACATGTTCGAGGCATGGTATTTTCCGGATGCAGTGAAAACAAGGATTGTGGAGAATACAACGAATACGCGGCTGGAACTTCAGACACTTCTTTGGGCACTTGAATCCCTCACATTAGAAAACGGGAACAAGGCCTCTGAAAAGAGGGATTTCATAACAATTTATACAGACTGCCGTACCGCAGTTGATTTGCCTGGACGAAGGAGGAGGCTTGAGGACGTTTATTATCTCAGTAAAAGAAAGGGCTCTGTTTTGCGGAATGCGGATATCTATAAAAGCATTTTTGCGCTCTATGATGAGTTTTTGCCAAAGCTCGTCTGGATTAAAGGACATACCCCTAAAAAAGACCGTGTTGGCGTACATCAAATATTTTCGGAAGTAGATAGATTAGTCAGGAACCATTTGAGAGCTTACATCGCTCGTACATGCCCATGATTCTTGGAAGATCCTGTAGTTAGCAATCTATGGAGACATTCATTTATTCTGTATGTTTATTTGTACAATAAATAGAGTATAAATTATTCTTCTGGCATATCTTTTTCCCTGGTAGTTTCTAATCCTACTACTTCTTTTGCTAACGCTATATAGTCTTTTGCTCCGGAACTTTCAGGTGCATACATAGTAATAGGTTTTGAGGAAATTGGACATTCTGCCAAACGTACGTTTTCACGAATTATTGTATTAAAAACCTTTTCATGAAAACGCTCTTTCACTTGTTTATACACCTCATTGCTTAGATTTGTCCTGCTATCAAATCTGCACGCAATAATACCGGTGACTTCCAGTTTATGATTCAGCCGTTCCTTTATTATCTGAACGGTATTTACAAGTGTTACCAGCCCATTCAACGCCAGCACTTTTGTTTCAAGAGGAATAAAGACTTCTTTTACAAAAGTAAGTGCATTTATCGTTATCAAGCCCAATGAAGGCGGACAATCCAACAAAATATAATCATAATTATTTGCAACAGGAGCGATTCTTTTGCGTAAGATAAGATCGCGTTCTTTTTCATTTGCCAAAATTCTTTCCACACCTGCCAACGCAACGTTTGAGGGTGCGAGGGTGAGATTATGAACACAAGTATCTTTCAGAATCTCTTCAAAATAAACCTCTTGCAAAAAGACATTGTACATCGATTTTTCTAAGGAATGTATATCGAGCCCAAACCATGAACTCATGTTGCCCTGAGGGTCCAAATCAACCAATAAAACCTTCTTTCCCATTTCAGAAAGACAGGCACCAAGATTTACCGTTGTCGTTGTTTTAGCAACACCACCCTTTTGATTTGTCAGCGCAATACTACGCATATTGTTATTTATTCAATTGAGAAAAAATGAAAAATATTAAAATAAATGTAACATTTAAATAGTTTTATGAGTGATCTTTATCGATTCGGATAAAAATAGCACAATGTGTGAATATAACCAAAATAAAAAGGTTTCTCTACACTAATTTTATTGAACCTTCCGCAATTTTTTATGGGTATTCAAAATTGCATTATATTTATTAGTTAGTCATTGACACTGCTTTTTTAGCCTGATATAGTATTTTTATTTAACTATTCTTGGTTAGATTTTTATATTTTGTATATTTGGTCACAGTAGAGTATCACTTTATCATAAATCATAATAATCACTGTTAAAAACAGTCATTCTATGAAATTACCTTAAAAATTTTTAGGATTATTTTTTATGGACAGGATTCGGGAAAATAGTACGGTAAAGGAAATTGCAGAAAAATTTCCGGTCACCCGAAAGATATTTGATACCTATGGGATAATGTGTGGAGGTGATTCGCTTCCGGACAAACCTATTTCTTTTTTCGCCAGGATGCACAACATTAATCCGTCTACACTAATAGAGGACTTACAAAACCTTATTGACGGCAAAGAAGTTGAAAATGATGAAGTGTCTTTAATCAAACCTCAAACAGAGCATATCTATGAATTTTTTATAAAAACATCAATCATCATCGTACTTTCCACCGGTTGTCTGTATGGAGCTGTAATGTTGGCATACATGGCATATAAGAGATCGTTCCTTTCCGTTCCTTGGGTGTTACTGGAGACACACGGCGATACACAAGTTTATGGATGGGTGGGATTATTCATAATGGGCCTTTCATTTTTTGCTTTGCCAAAGTTTTGGAATACGATTTTGTATAGCACGCAACTGGCATACAAATCTTTTTTTCTAATGGTAATAGGAATTTTATTATCTTTTGTTTTCAAAACGATTTCTTATTATTCCGGGGGACTTTTTTTAAAAATTCCGGTATTTGTGGGATTGTCATTGCAAACGGCTTCTATTGCTATTTTTATGTATGTTTTATGCAGAACATATTTTTCTTCAGAAAAACGTGACTATGAAGTTTATGAAGGTTTCATACTATCGAGTTTTCTATGGTTTCTTTTACAAGCATTTGTTTTTACTGCCTTACATTTCCATTACTGCATAGTAGGTAACACAGAGATACCAGCATATTTTAAAGATCCTATCAGGCATATTCAAATTGTCGGTTTTTCTTGTTTGGTAATAATTGGTATTTTCACTAAAACGTTACCCATATTTCTCGGCATACAAATCCCCAACAGAAAAAATAGCGCATATGTGCTGTATCTGCTAAACCTCTCAATAGCGTTAAGGGTATTCTCCGAATTTTACAAAGGCTATACACAAAATCTTCACGGATTTTTTATCGCAATATCTTTTATTTCAGGACTTTTAGAAGCCCTCGGAATTTTTCTATTTATTTATAATTTAAACTTATTCGATAAAAAGAAGCTTGTTCAAAACAAGGTTAAACTCCCCACTGGTTTCAGAAAATACATTCGGGCTGCCTTATTCTGGTTGTTTGTCTCTGAAAGTGCCTTTTTAACTTTTACCCTATATGAGACATTTGCAGGAGAAAAGGTTTCTCATGCTTTATTTGGAGCATATAGGCACGCAATTTTTGTAGGATTTATCAGTATGATGATTATCGGATGCGCCTCTAAAATGATCCCGCTAAGTAAAGGAGTAAAACTGTACAGCCCTAAATTACTGAATGTAACGTTTTTCCTCATCATATTAGGTTGCGTATTCAGGGTTGTCACCCAACCTGTTTCATTTCACCTCAATCCGCAATTTTATTTTTTGCTGGGACTCAGTGGATTTATAGAATATGCCGCTATCTTCCTTTTTAGTATTAATATATGGAAAACGCTGAAATCTACCCAGGAAGAAATTGCCGAACAAATAAATTCGGCAACTGCATCTACAAATGTTTATCAATTGATCAGACAATATCCGCAAACATTAGACATTTTAATAGGATATGGTTTTAAACAGCTAAAGAATCCTGTGTTAAGAAATACCCTGGCAAGAACAATAAGCCTGGGACAAGCCGTTCAAATTGTATCGGTGAATCTAGAGGATTTGTTAAGGGATTTGAATGCTTCAATGAAGTGAGTGTTGTCTCAAGCCAATAGTTTATCTTTCTAACAACACCGGGCTGGCCTTTACCATATATTTTATACCGGAGACCACAGTAATAATCACCGTCAACCATAACAGAACAATGATTATGTTCTTTATACTTCCCACATGTTTTAAATAAGCGGAAAAAAGCAACATCAAACTGATAGTCAACGCCTGAACAAACATTTTCGCTTTCCCCCATAATGTAGCACCGAATTCAATGCCTCTTGCTTCAGAATAACTTCTTATACTGCTGACAAAAAATTCTCTGGCAACAATCACTAATACCATCCATGGCGGGACATTTTCATAGCCATGTTTTATTAGTAAAATGAAACCCCCACAAACAATAATTTTGTCCACAAAAGGATCGGCAATACGTCCAAAATCAGTCAAAAGACCTTTCTTCCTTGCTACATAACCATCTAACCAATCTGTTAATGACGCTGCTAAAAATGAGAGCAAGGAGAGCGCATAATAATGATAGGACAAGAAAATAAAGAATATAATAGCCAACAAGAGCCTGAATAATGTCAGGCTATTCGGAAGGTTAAATATGGTAGATTTTTGGAAATCCATAATCAACAACTCGCACCCAAATTACACAAGTATGTAGGAATGCCCACATACCCTACAAATCTTCTGCAGGCATAGACAAACAAAGTTTGTCCATACGACGCATGCAACCAGATCAAATAGTAATAAAAATCGTTTGTACAAACAGGTGATAGAAAATAATCAAGCCACCAAATCATAACCGTTTACATTACTGATAACTAATTCTCTTATCTCACCCACTTTTATTTGCTTGTCATTTATAAATACTTTTCCATCTACTTCAGGTGCATCCCCGGACGTCCGCCCTATTAACATTCCGGAAACAACCTCTTTTTCATCAACAATTACAGAGGCCTTCTTCCCGATAAGATTTTTGTTATTTTCCCAAACAATCTCACGTTGTGCCAGCATTATTTCATTTAACCGTTCTTGCTTCACTTTTTTACCTACTTGTTTCTTAAACTTTGCCGCAGGCGTATTTTCTTCTTTAGAATATGCAAAAACCCCAAGCCTTTCAAATTTGGTTTTTTTAATAAATTCTAAAAGTTCCTGATATTGTTCATCAGTTTCTCCGGGAAATCCAACAATTACCGAAGTCCTTAGAACTATGGAACGTATTGATCTTCTTAAATTATTGATTAGGGTCTCAATACTTTTACGGGTAGTGTTTCTGCCCATTTTCCCCAGTATAGTATCATTAATGTGCTGAATAGGCAAATCGATATATTTACAAATGGTTTCGTGTTCGTTAATGGTATTAATTAATTCAGGATAAAAATGTCCAGGGTGCGTATATAACAATCGTATCCATTGAATACCTTCAATCGCTGCAATTTTTTCAAGTAATACATGCAACATCTGTTTCCCATATATATCTAAACCATATGAAGTCGTATCCTGCGAGATAATATTAATTTCTTTCACCCCTTCAGAAGCCATTTGTCTTGATTCTTCCAGGATATTTTCAATAGATCTGCTCATAAAATTACCACGTATTCCGGGAATAGCGCAGTAAGTGCATCTATTGTCACAACCATCTGAAATTCTCAAATACGAATAATGTTTCGGGGTGAGTCTGATTCGATTCCTCCAGTCATCCCCTTGATAAATAGTACTGTTATCCATCTGACGCTTACCTGTTAAATGAGTTATTTTCTCAAAATCTTTTAACCCGACAACATCATCTATCTCCGGAATTTCACTTTTCAATTCAGCAGAATAACGCTGCGCCAGACAACCGGTAACAATCAGTTTTTTGCACTGCGCATTTTCTTTGAGTTTTGCCATCTTAAAAATCATATCAATTGATTCTTTTTTTGAATCATCGATAAAACCACAGGTATTTACAACAAGCACTTCAGCGTCTTCCGGATATTGGCAGATAGTACTGCCGTTCGCTGCAATTCGCCCGAGCATTTCTTCTGCATCCACTAAATTTTTAGTGCATCCCAAATTAATTAATGCTACCGTTTTTGATTTGCTAATCATCTTTATATTCTTCTCTGTCCGCAGAAGATGTTTGTAAATCCCATTCATCTAAAGTTAAATAAACCTCCCGAGCCTGACTGCCTTTATATTCCCCAACAATCCCCGCCTCCGCCATAAGCTCTATTAGTCTCGCAGCGCGGGAATACCCGATTTCCAATCTCCTTTGTAATAGAGAAACAGAACCTCTTTGAGTTTCCAATACGATTCTTACTGCCGCATCAAACAGTGGTTCGTTCTTATCATTATCAGAGATATCTTTCCATTTCTTCAATTCTTTGTTATATTTTGGTTCTGCATGCTTTCTAAGATAATCAACAACATCTTTAACCTCCTCTTCGCTTACATAAGCTCCCTGAACACGGACTAATTTGGAAGTCCCAGGCGGCGAAAAAAGCATGTCCCCGCTTCCCAATAATTTTTCAGCCCCATTTTGATCAAGTATTGTCCTGGAATCAACCTTTGATGATACATAGAATGATATCCTTGAGGGCATATTTGATTTTATTAATCCGGTAATTACATCAACAGACGGTCTTTGTGTGGCAAGTATAAGATGTATCCCAACAGCACGTGATTTTTGTGAAAGACGGATCACCGAAGATTCCACTTCTTTTGATGCAACCATCATTAAATCCGCCAGTTCGTCCACGACAATAACAATGTGTGGAAGGTGTAAAGGGATATCATCTAATTTAACGTCCTCTTCAGCATTTAGTCGTTTTTTTATCTCAGATACGGATAATTTGTTATACCCACTGATGTTTTTAACACCTACGCTGGCAAGTAACGCGTATCGTTCTTCCATCTTATTCACCGCCCACTCAAGTACCGCAGCCGCCTTTTTCATATCTGTCACAACAGGGCTTATCAGGTGAGGTATTTCAGCGAACAATGAAAATTCAACCATTTTTGGATCTACCAACAGTAGCTGAACTTCATTTGGGAATCGGGTATACAAAATACTTAATATAATGGAATTCAGGCATATGGATTTACCAGACCCGGTCGTACCGGCAATTAACAGATGCGGCATGGATGCCAAATCGGAGATAAGAGGTCTTCCGGCCACATCTTTCCCTATTAAAAGCGGAATGGCCATCTTTTTTTTCGCTTCATCAGCGACTTCCAGCAATTCCCTAAAAGTCACCTTCCTTCTATGTGCATTCGGGACTTCAATACCGATAGAAGACCTTCCTTCCAATGGCGCCACAATCCTTACACTTAGCGCTTTCAATGCAATTGCAAGGTCGTCAGAAAGCGCTATTACCTTTCCAACTTTCGTACCTGGGGCTAATTCTATTTCGTACATTGTAACAACAGGACCTGTTTGTAAATCAACGATTTCAGAGTTTACATTGAATTGTGCAAGTGTGTCTCTTAATACATGCGCCCCCTGTGTAATATGATCTAAATCATCCTTGTGATGTCTTGCCGAAGGTTTTTCCAACAACTCAACTGACGGTAACTTATAACTATTCTCTCCATTGGCCTTAGTGAACGAAGGGGAAATATCAGTCTCGCCGCTTTCTTTGTATTTTTTCTCACCAAGGGATTCATTTATATCTTTCTTTATTTGCGGTTCATACCCTATTTCACTTTCTTTTCGTTTCGATATTTCTCCAACATTCAGAAGCTTATTCTCCATCTTTTTTGGTGGCGATATCATTGCAGAAGTATTATTTTTCTCTTTTTTCAAAGGAGCTTTTCTTACCTCTTCCGGCTCTGGTTTTGTTTTAGGGGAACGTATAAATAAAGAAAATGGCGTTCGATTTGCCAAAAGCATTATTGAAATCAACATACCGGATACTAAAATGATGGCAGTGCCGGTAATATTAAAGTATGTACATAGCCTCGAGGTAATTACCAGACCAAATATGCCTCCCAAATTCATTGATAAAAGAGATTGTTTAAAAGTGCATACTGCAAGCGTTAAGAGTGGTGACAAGGTGAAAATTAAAAGAAAGGCTCCCAACAACTTTACACAGAAGTCTTTTATCGTTCCACCGAAAAAAAACCGCAAACTAAACCATCCAAGAATAATTACTATTACATATGAAGCCTTGCCTAAGGTTTCCATGGCATATCCGGAAATTTGTGCGCCGGCTATACCACAAATATTAGCTATCGGGATGTTAGGCGGATAGTCTGCAAATGGCGGGTCATTATGAGAATAACTAATAAAACTTAATAAGATGAATAACTTCGAGGCTAAAAAAGAAATCGCAATGACGCGACGTAAGCAAATAGAAAGCATTTTATTACCATGATTATTGTTTTTTAGTACCTGATAATTTCGGAAATTCTTTTAATTCTAAAAACGTAATAAATCGTTTGTTATTCCTATCGGGGAGAGCGTACTCCGATTCCTCATGGTATTTCTCTTCAGTTGATACGGAAATTATTGAAAATAACTAATGCCCTGTGTGACCAAAACCCCCTTCTCCACGGTTTGATTCTTCCAACTGGTCTACTTCTATCAATTCTGCCCTCACTACTGGTTGAATTACCATTTGAGCAATTCTTAAACCACGTTTCACAACAAACGGTTCTTTTCCGAAATTACATAATATGATTCCGATTTCACCGCGGTAATCACTATCTATTGTGCCTGGAGTGTTTAAAAGTGTTAGACCATGCTTCAATGCCAAACCGCTTCTTGGTCTTAACTGTGCCTCATATCCAAAGGGCAATTCAATATATAGACCCGTAGGTACGAGTTTAATTTCACTGTGTTTCAATGTTAAATCGCTTTCAACGGCGGCATAAAGATCCATACCACTTGCCGCATCACTCATGTATTGCGGCAATGGCAAGTCCTCCGTTCCCTGTTTTCTCTTTAATTTTACTCTGACCGTTTTCACAGCATTTATTTGTTTTTAAGTGTTTCTAATATTACAGAAACTATCATTTCGTTTGAAGCGAGTCTTCCCTTTCCCATCTTCCCTGTACACAAACGACCTTCTTCCGGTTCAATAATTATATAACCATGCTCTTTTAACTTTTTAATATTTTGCTGCACTATTGGGTTTAAATACATGCTATCATTCATTGCCGGAGCGATAATTACAGGGGTTTTCGCGGCCATAACCGTACAGGTTAATGCATCATCAGCAATTCCGGCAGCCACTTTTCCAATAAAATTTGCCGTAGCAGGAGCTACTACAATTAAATCTGCTCTCTCCGCCAGAGACACATGACTAGGATTATAATTTTCATTTTCGACAAACAAATCTGTAATGACATTTTTTTGGGAAATGGAACGAAACGTTACCGGATGTACAAAACGCTGCGCATTATACGTCATTACCACAAACACGGTGCTGCCTCTTTTGACCAAGCCCGATACAATTTCAACCGCCTTATAAGCAGCAATGCTTCCTGTCACCCCAACAACTATACAATTATGCATAATTACGCTATATACAAAATGTTACGAATTGCATTGACGGTTGCGTCCAAATCATCATTTACAACGCAATAGTCATATTTATCTTTGTATTCCAGTTCTTTTTCCGCCATTTTAAGGCGATTCACCAGGTCTTGTGCCTTATCGGTATTTCTGTTAATCAGGCGTTGGCTCAAGGTTACATTATTCGGCGGCAATAAGAAAATTAAAATGGCCTCAGGAAATTTTTCTTTTATTTGCAAAGCCCCCTGCACATCGATTTCCAGAAGATAAAAAATGTCCTTTTTGGTTGCCTCCTGCAGTGGTTTTAGAGGTGTGCCGTAATTGTAGCCGCAATATTCTGCGTATTCGGCAAATTCACCATTTTTAATCATTTCCATAAACTTCTCTTTAGAAACAAAATGATATGATTCGCCGTCTTTCTCGTTGTTTCTGGGTGAGCGTGTCGTTACCGAAATTGATTCTTCGACATGCGCCTGTTGCTTCAATATTTTGCAAACCGTTGTTTTGCCAGACCCTGAAGGCCCTGAAATAATTACAATTTTCCCCATTAAAATATGCTTATGCCGGCAAACAGATTAAAATATTTATTGTTTCTCATTATAACAATTCCCTTATTCAATATTAAATGCCTGCTCACGGATTTTCTCAATTTCCATTTTAATATCAATAAGGTCTTTCAACAATACTGTATCGTTAGCTTTAGAACACATCGTATTTGTCTCACGAAACATTTCCTGAATAATAAAATCAAGTTTCCTACCAATAGATTCATTAGAATCTAATGTCTCCTGCAACTGATGTATATGACTTTTAAGTCTGTTTATTTCTTCTGCAATATCGCTTCTCTCTGCAAATATGGCGACTTCACGACATAAATTACTATCTGTAAGTTCAACGTTGGTTTCAGAAAGCAGGAATGCTACCCTGCTGTGCAGCCGTTTTGCATATTCCTGAATTATTAATGGTAATCGTTCCTCAAATTTATCCATCATTGACACGATAAAATCTTTTCTCTGTAATATATCTTTTTTTATATGACTCCCTTCGGTTATGCGCATTTCTGATAATTTTTCCAGAGCCTCGTTAATAAGAGTATGACAAATACTCAATAACGATTCAGCGTCATTCGCATCATCCTTGTTTTTTTGTAAAACTCCAGGCAATTGTACTAACGAATTGATTGAAATTTCATCAGTACATTTGATTTTTCCTTTAAGCTCGTTTATTAAACGATAATACTCCTCTATCTTCTCCGTATTTAATGTAAAATCATTCTCTTGCCGAAACGATTTATAGTTCAGCGATAAAACAACAGAACCCCGAACAATTTTTTTCCTTATAGCCCGATCAAACTCACTTTCAAAAGACTGAAATTGTTCCGGCAAACGTGTATTTATTTTTAAGAATTTATTGTTCTCAGAGCGGATTTCCACACGCATCGAACCCCTATCATCATTGTATTCAGCAATTCCAAATCCGGTCATACTCTTAAGCATAATAAGGCTCCATATCTATACCTACGGACTCTCAGACTATCATTTCTTTGCATTTTTGTTTCATCACCATATTTAATAATTGTTTATTTAACATTGTTTTGCCTCACGGTAATCCATCTATTACATTGTCAAAGAGACTTTTAGGCACACCCTTAGCCCGGCATTTTCAACATTGTTCTCGCCTTCATACGTGCATTAATCATGATCACAATCTTCACTGTGTTCATGTTCCTGCGGTTCCTGCGGTTCCCGATGTTCATGTGTCATCATTGTTCCTAAATCTCCGGTAGGCGAAGAAAGTTTAAACAAGAAAATTGTTGCAACAATAAAGGCGGCGCCAATCAGATAGGTAACTTGCGTAAGAAACGAGCTTGTTCTTGTGCCAAAAGCGGACTGATCGCCCAAACCTCCAATAGCAGCCAACCCCCCTCCTTTTCCGGACTGCAATAATATTGCACCAATTAAAAATACGCATAAAATTGGCAATGTTATTTTCAATGCAACAATCCAATTTAAAAAAAAGAATGCATTCAGCGTGCCAAAGATAACAACAATAGCAAGCCCCCATTTAAACGCCTTTTCCGCCTTAATCATCTAACTCTCCTACCTATTCATAAAAATCACACTATCAAACTAAAAATCAACACCCTGTACAACTTCAATAATTGTTAAAAAAGATTCTAATTCAAGGCTGGCACCGCCAACCAAAAGACCGTCAATTTCCGGCTGATGTATCAATGCTTCAGTATTATCTGCTTTTACGCTCCCTCCATAGATAATACTCAACTTCTTTGCAATATCTTTACCATAGTCTTCAGATAAAATAGTCCTGATAAAGGAATGAACTTCGTTTGCCTGTTCAGGAGAAGCCGTTCTGCCAGTGCCAATCGCCCAAACCGGCTCATACGCAATGATAATGCATTTTATTAATTCAATGCCAACACCACGCAATCCATTTTTAAGCTGCCGAAGAACGATATCTTTTGTATTCCCGGCCTCTCGTTCTTCCAACGTCTCACCAATACAAAGTATTGGAACTAATTCAAAGGATATGGCTTTTTTGATTTTATCATTTATGAAGAAATCGTCTTCTCCAAAAATATGTCTTCTCTCTGAATGGCCAACAAGTACATGAGAACACCCGACTTCCTTTAACATTGGAGCGGCAATTTCACCTGTAAATGCCCCACTGGCTTCACTGTGCATATTTTGAGCCGAAACGCAAATCGTACTGCCCTCCAAAATGGCACAAATATCTTTGAGGAAAACGTAAGGCGGACAAATACCGCACATAATCCAGGTTTTCCCCGCTATAGCCGCTTTTAAAGACCTGGCATATTGAACCCCCTCTTTCAGGGATTTATTCATCTTCCAATTGCCCAGAATAATCGGTCTTTTTTTTTGGTTGTCTGAATTCAATGCCTCTTAATCTCCTTTTGGAAAAGAGCCGAGAATCTTAACATCAAAACATTTTTTTGATATCTCTTCAAGTGCTTTTTGAACATTCTGGTCTGATACATGTCCATCAAAATCCAAATAAAAGCAATATTCCCATGCCTTTTTTCGCGTAGGCAGTGATTCTATATTCGTGAGATTGATGCTGTACGATTTAAATGGGCCTAAGATTTCTACCAATGCCCCGGAACGATTTTTAACGTAACACATTATCGCTGTTTTGTCCTTTCCGCTGGGGCCGCTATATTCTTTGCCGAGGACAAAAAACCTTGTCGTATTGCTCGGGTCGTCTTCAATATTTTCAAAAAGAATCTTTAATCCATATTTGTGAGAAATCTCAGAGTTGCCAATCACGGCAAAACACCTGCCTTCCTCCGACTTTTGAGCACCTGCAACTATTCTTGCAGCCTCTGCGCTACTACTTACCTCAATAAGTTCAATGCAAGGAATGTTAACCGCCAACCAATTTTTACACTGTGTTAATATTTGTGGTTTCGAAAATACCTTTCTGATTTCTTCTTTTTTGCAATTTGCCATCAAATAATGATGGATTGGCAAAATTATTTCAGAACATACCTTTACATCATGTTTTACAAACATATTCAATGTTTCACGAATGCCACCTTCAATGGTATTCTCAACGGGAACAATGCCATAATCACATCTATTGCCGGCTACATCACTGAAAACACACTCTATGCCCCTTGCCGGGATGTACTCAACAGACGAACCAAATTTCTGTTTTGCGGCAAAATAACTAAACGTTCCTTCAGGGCCGAGATAAGAAACCCTAATAGCCTTCTCTAACACCAAAGAACCTGCCATTAATTCACGGTATATAGCTTTTAAGCATTCATTAGATAAAGGCCCCTTATTTTTTGATGTAATTCGTAGGTAAACTTCCTGCTCTCTATTAGGAACGTAAACCTGTGAACGATTTTGTTGTTTAATTTCTCCAATCTTTAAAACGAATTTTGCTCTTTCGTTGAGTAAATCTACAATCTTCTCATCAATTATGTCAATTTCGTTCCTTAAATCATCGATACTCATGTCTATTTTAACCAGTCAGCAAATAGTAATTATTTAAGGTTAGTCGTTGATAACAAAGCATTTATAGGTAAAATTTCAACTAAATTTATCACAATTCCTCAAGAGAGTCAATAAAATTAAGTCATTTGAAGTTTTTTTAATTGACTGTAGACGAAACATTGTTAAAATCATTAAAATAAAATTTATTTTTGCTCTAATATTTTGCATTTAGGCATGTTATGATGTAAAACGATAACGATGCCATCGTTCTTTTAAATACTATTTTTACGATTGATTTATTATTTTCCTACCTGAGCTTCAATATCATTATCTTACGTTTTTAAGTATTTGTATTATATGAATTTATATTAACCTGTTCAGAAAGGATTGTATACTTATGGCAGTAGGAAAAATAGGCAACTCTCCGCAAAGGATTGGGGTCTTCGTTGATGTTCAAAATATGTTTTATTCCGCAAAGGCGTTACATCAGTCTAAGATTGATTATAGTAAACTTTTATTAGAGATCGTTGGTGGTAGAAATTTAGTACGGGCAATAGCTTATATCGTACAGAAACCGGATGTGGACCAATCCAGTTTTACAGACGCTTTGTGCCGATTAGGGTATGAGATCAAAACGAAGGACCTGCGACTGAGGCCTGACGGCACCGCAAAAGGTGATTGGGACATGGGTATTGCAATTGATACAATTTCAATTGCATCCAAACTGGACACAGTTGTATTGGTTACTGGTGATGGGGATTTTGTACCACTGGTAGAGCTATTGAAATACCATGGTTGTAGGGTTGAAACTGTTTCTTTTCGACGTAGTACCGCCATAGAACTCATCAATGTTTCTACAAAATATACCGCTATAGAAGAATCTATGCTATTTAAGGAAAAAAAGTTTCAAAAAAATGATACTGCAAACTAACTCTCAAACAAACCCGGAAAAATTTATTGCATGCCAGAACATTATTGGCTATTCTTTTAAAAAAATGTTGTTACTAGAAAAGGCATTGACGCATACATCATGCCGGGTTGAGAATAATTTTTCAAACGAGCGGTTAGAATTCCTTGGCGATGCAGTATTAGGTATGATTATTTCCGACTATCTTTACAAAACAATGCCGCATTATAGCGAAGGAGAGTTGACAAATGTAAAGTCTGTTGTTGTAAGCCAATCAACATTGGCAAAAGTTGGCATGGAGGCCGGCTTAAAAGAATTTCTTTTAGTGGGAAGAGGATTAAACGACAGGGACCTTTTTCCGAAATCTTTGCTCGCAAATGTTTTTGAAGCTTTAATTGCAGCAATTTATATTGATGGAGGCATAGAAGCCGCCAGTGAGTTTACCTTAAGATATTTAAAAAAAGAAATAGATCTCGTATGTAAAAACCAGCACAAAAAAAATTACAAATCGATATTGCAACAATACAGTCAAAAAGAATATGGTATTACCCCAACTTACCGGTTATTGCAACAAATAGGGCCAGACCATGGCAAATCCTTCGAAATAGTGGTGTCAATTAAGGGGAGTGAATATGGCCGGGGATGGGGAAAAAGCAAAAAAGAAGCAGAACAATCTGCCGCGAAAGAAGCCTTGAAAATATTAACACCCGATTCAAATTAAATCTTCTGCGTGTAACTAAATGATTCTCTTTATTTTAAACAATTAACGGAGGTAATTTATGGTAAGGCAACTGAATAAAAAGAAAATAGTCGGTATCTGTCCGGTAGGTATAAAAAAAGCAGTATGTCCAAGTATTAAGAAGACCAGACAAATGCACACACAGTTAATGATTGCGCAAAGGCAAAAGAATCCAGATTCATCGCAAATTGAAAGCCTTAGAAATGCTTTAAGAAAAAGAAAGAGCATAGGCATTGCGGTCGAATGCGGTACCTGCATATATAATAAGCAATAATTTATTGGAAAATATTTTTTATCCGCAGATTCTGCAGATTAGCACTTAAAAAAAACTATTTTAATCTTCTCTTGATCTGCGTAATCTGTGGATTATTTATTTTCGTCCCACTTTGTGACCTTTAGGTCATGGATGTTTCATTAGAAATGCGAATATTACACATTATTTAAAATACCTTGTTCTGTATAAGGGTATTCGAGAAGATCTGACATTTCTCTCGTGAGTGATTCAATTTCTTCCTCACTCATATTTGGATTAAAAACATAATATTCTTTATCTTCTCTGGGATATTGAACAACAATACATTCCTTGTCTTCTTGCTTTTGCAGGTTTTTGAATTTAAATACCTTCTTTCGGATTAAATATAGCGCTAAAACATATCGTAAATTTTTTTTGTGCGCATTTTCGCTATCTTCTAATCTGCAAAATATATCCAGAATCAGGCCAATATTGACAAACTTTTTAATGGGCTTGCCCTGCTTCGGTATCCTCGTTTTCCAGAATGAAAAAAGATTTTCAAGCGCATCTCTTTTCCAACAGGTAGCGCAAAAATCTTTTCGTGTAAAATTTTCATCTTCATCAAAAAGGGCTGAATAATAGTCCTCTTCTTCTTCGAATTTTTTCTCACAAACACTGCATTTGGTATTCCCTTTATTTATTCTCCATTCCATAGCGCAATTTAGATAGCTTGTTCTTCTCTCCACAATTTTTTCTGTACGATTTTATAAATTTCATTAAAATAAATTTTGGCAGTTTTCTCTGCCTGATGCATCTCATTTTGTACCTTTTGAATCATTACCTGGTTGTCCAAATGCGAAAGATTAATATCAACATTTATCTTACCACATTGAAATCCTGCATCAGCAAGTATCGCAGCTACACCTACTTCTGATATGAGATTTGGATTGGTAATTTCCGCAAATTCTCTGGTCAATTTTAATACATAAAGACACGTCATTGCGGTTTTTAAGGGTACCATCGTCGCAAATATCTTTGCCCTTATAATGGATTCGAGTCTAAATTTCTTTTCATCACTTGTAATCTTTGGCATCCGTAATGTCTTGTCTACTTCATTATAAACATCAACATCTTCCTGTATTAATGCCGTTAACACTTCTCTGCTCTTTTCACATTCTTTCAGTAATTCCTTTAACCGTCCGGTATTTTGTTCAAATCCTTGTTTTCCAACAGTAAAATGAATCGACATTGAAGCCATTGCTGACGCCAACGCCCCAATTAATGCCGACGCACTCCCACCGCCAGGCGCCGGAATGCGGGCAGCCGAATCATTCAAATACTTTTCAATGGACTCATTTAAATACATCATGGCCTGTTATCTTTGTATGATAATCCCGGTATCCGTTGTAACAAAATCAAACACTTCTTCAACATCACTATTTTTCATTCGAATACACCCGTCTGAAGATGCGGTACCAATTGTTTCAGGCATCGTTGTACCATGAATCCCGAATCCGGCAAGATTTTCTTTTTCTTTAAAACCTATCCACCGTGTCCCTAATATGTTTTTCTCATCTCCGTAAGAATAAACACCGCCATAAGGCGAATACCATGTTGGATTCTTCATTTTGTTCTTGACCTCAAACGTTCCTTCCGGCGTTTTATCATTCTTACCGGTACCGATACGGTATTGTTTTACATAACGGTCGTTCAGCAGCACCGTCAGGGTAAATTCACTCTTACTAATCAATATCTTTGTTTTACCTTTTAGAATCTTGAGTTTTTCTCCAATATTCAGTCGTGAATCCGGTTTTTTATTTATTCTCATAATAAGTTCATAATTGGTATTAAATTGCTTTGCAATCTTCGAAAGCGTTTCCCCAGCCTGCACGGTATACAATACCGCATCTTCGGAAGGTTTGGTTGAAAATATCAATTCACTGTTCAATTTATCTAATAATTCTTTAATTTCATGCTGTTTTTCAGGGATTTTTTTATTTAAAAAAATTTCCGAAAGATGATTTCTCGCCTCATAATTTTTCCCCTCTTTTAAATATTCATCAATCATACCTATGTTAAACACACTCCTTTTTTCACTGAGTGGCGTCTTATTCTTTTTAATATTTTTTAGATCATCAGTGCTTATAATAATATCTTTTTTATACAATATGATATCATCTTTTCCTACCAGTAAAATGGATGTTCCGTGATCATTTGCGGCAAAGATGCTGGTATTGTTGCTAAATAAAAATAGGCCGCTGTTTACAGGAGCGAAAATAGACATAAATATCAATATTTTGTTTATTGTAATATTTTTCATACTATTAACAATCCCCCCGCATAAATAGCACCCAAGTAATTGAAACTCTTTCGATACATAGCAAGCCGTTATCTCAACTTTTTGATGATAATAGACACTCTGTCATTAAATCTGTCGCCGCCAGGGCTTTTAACAAAAGAATTATTGTTGCCATGTCCGACAGTTATTAGCCTTTTGTGAGAAATGTTCCCTTTTTCGTGCAAATAATCAGCAACAGCTCTCGCTCTATCAACCGATAGTTTCCAGCTTGTTTCATAATCCTTAGATGGTTTAAAGGCCACTCTCGTATGCCCCTCTACCATTAACAAAACAGGTCTGTCAGCAGTCAAATTAACCAGGTTATTTAAAGAATGCATGCCTTCCAGCGACAATGTTGCTCCATGCTCTTTAAAATAAATTACTGCAGCGGCAGGTATATGATCTGCTTCATTCTCCATTTTATCTACTTCCTTATCGCCTGTTTGCGCCGGAATATCATCCATATCATCATCGTAAAAGGTATATTTCATATCATGGATATTTTTACTCTCTTCAATACTACTGCTCTCCGGCAACAATCCCCCCATACCTAATGTTATAACATTTCTTTGAAACGATTTTTGAAATGCTTCAACCATTTTCTTGTTTTTCTCTTCAGTAAAAGTATTAATAATGATAAAAAAAGCCAGAAGCAACGTTGCCAATGCTGCATACGATAACAAAAACATGTCCGGCGGCTTTGCAGGAAAGAAACCCTTCTTTTTCTTTTTGCGAGAAGACATCTAAATGTATTTTCCAATAAAATTCACAAAAATATTAGCTCGCTTTTTTTAATACAACAATAGCAATTTTGTCTGTATCTCTTATTTCATCAATCCGTCTGCCGGAGATTGCAACCCTTGCCGGAGCAATCGTTTCAAATGATAATAAATAATCTGCAATACGCCCTGCCCTATCAATTATCAATTTCTTTTGTGCTGAAATTTTCTGCCATTCGACACCCCCAACACTCGTATCCACAATAATCTTTCCGCGCGTCATTCCCAAAACAGAACTCAGTTTTTTAAAAATATTATTTGCTTCCCATGTTAAAATTGACTCACCTTTTTCAAAACAAACATCTACTGGTATTTTTACAATATATCCTACCTTTATCTCTTCAATGTCAATATAATTGCTTAGTTCGGATTTCGTAACAAAATCGTTTAAATATTGATACCATTCTTTATCTTCAACAAATTTTTCCGTTTCCGTCAATTCCTGCATTCGCGTGGGCGGAAAATCAACTTCTTTAATATCAACAATGTCGGACTTTGCATCTTTGTCTAGAGGTTGTTTGCTGCCTTCCAATACATGAGTACCCCCAATACTAGCCTGAACCTGTTTCATGGCTTCTTTATATTTATCAACATTGATCGTAGAAAGGCTTATTAACATAACAAAAAATGTTACTAACAATGTCACCATATCGCCGTATGTTAGCAACCATCCTGGAGTTTCCGGGCCTTTCGGCGCTTCTTCTGACATTGTTTCTATTCCTTTTTATTTTCTTCAGACATTTTCATCGCATCCTTCGGCTGCAAAAACGCCTTCAATTTGTCTTCGGTAATCATGGGTGCATCACCTTTTTGTATTGAAACAACGCCTTCCAGTATGATTTCTTTCGACAAAAGTTCTTTGCTGCTTAACGTTTCTAATCTGCCACCAAGTGGTATAAAAATAAGATTTGACAAAATAACCCCATACAATGTAGTTATAAGCGCAACCGCCATACCGCCGCCAATTTTTGAGGGGTCATCGAGGTTTTTTAACATATTAACAAGGCCCAACAACGTTCCAATCATACCATAAGCAGGAGCCACCATTCCTGCAAAATCAAGAATACCCTTGCCAGATGTATGTCTTTGTCTTATTTTATCAATTTCAGTTCCGAGAATATCCCTTAAGGCATCCGAGTCCGAACCGTCCACCAGTAATCTTACCGACTTAACCAAAAATGGATCATTTATTTTTTCAACCTCTTTCTCGAGTCCCAAAAGACCTTCGCGACGACTGACTTTACAAAATTCAACCAACCGCTTGATTTCTTCCTCAATTGGCCCAAATTTAACAAATACCGTTTTCTTTGCTACGGCAATCGCTCCAATTACTGTCGGTATCGGAAATCGTACGATGGTCGCAGCCAACGTCCCACCAACTACAATCATTATGGAAGGTATGTTGATGTAAGCAATAACTGCCGCTCCACCTCCATCCATCACAATAGATACCAATATCAACGCAGCACCAATTATTATCCCTATTAGTGCACCAGGATCCATAATTTATTTTCTCCATGCAAAAAAATGATAACGTTTTAAAACAAATTTCGTGTTCATAAAATTTTTTCTCGAAATATTACCTTCTATTTAAAACTTACGCAAGTTCTTTTTATGTATATATTTGGATTTAAATTGCAGATATTTGCCGTGGATAATGTATCGGTTTTCTTATTCGCAGCGGTATGTCCAGATATGAAATAATATGCTTCTTCAACTGACGGGGGAAATTTTTATGTCAATTTAGTGGAACTTCTCAACTTTAGTCAAACAAATACAACCATGACCTCTTACTCAACCATGCCGCACATAGATATCGCGTGCAACAGTTGAATCGATTGCAATTTGTGTTTGGCCCATTTGTATCACATAGGTGGGGTATTTCTGGTGTAGGTGGATTTTTATCCCTGGCAATAATCCCATTGAAGAAAGCCTGTCCAGTCTACCGTTAAATTTCGTAACAATGTAAGAAATTTTAGCGTTTTTCCCAGGCTGTAATTCTGTAAGTGGAAATACTACAGGGCGTATTTCCTGATCAGTTTTCCTGCAGCAATCACCCGGAGGGATATTTTTCCCATGAGGACATGTTAATGGGTGACCCAAAAGCGTGCATATGCTTGTTGTTACCTCTTCGCTCAAAAAATGCTCAAAATCACACGCGCTGGAATCCATGGCTTCTTCTTTTACCTCTAAAACATCGTGCAATAATCTTTCCGCAAGTCTGTGCCTTCTGATGATTAATTTTGCTTCCACCTGACCCTTTTCCGTCAGAATAACTTTATTATCTTTTAACAAAATATATCCATTATTCACAAGTGTTTTCAGATATGCTTCAGCAAAAGAACTGCCTTCCTTCCTGATCAGCAATTCCTTCTCGGTTTCACCATGTTCTTCTTCAATTGTCCATATCAACTCCAGCAATTCTTCATGGCAAGACTCAATTATGTTCACGTTTTTTTTCTCCATACAGTTCCATTCTCAAACAATAGTTTGGTTTTGTTATTTTTATAAGAATTATCATGATGACAACCATAATACCGCCACCGATGAAATCATATTCCGAACGATATGTACGAAACACTATAATTTTTGAAAATACTTCTGAAAGAATTACTCCAAAAATAAAGCCGCCAATTAATGATATTATTTTATTTTTATTTATCCAGTTTCTGTTATCACGCAAGATAACAAGCTGTCCAGCCTTTACTTTATTTAGTCCGGCTACCTTTATGATATCTTTTGTTCCTGTTTTCTTGGGGCATGACGAACAGTTACTACACGCGCTTTGTGTATCAACAATACATACCTCTGCACACTCTTCCGAAAGAGAAACAATCCTGCCTATCATTTGTCCCATCAAAATAAACGCAAAACAATTCTTAACAAACCCCCAACGAGTATAGAATAGGGCAATATAAATGCAAACATTAAAAATGCGTTTTTCGCACCGCGCTCTTTGATCATAACAAAAAAATTTGCAATGCAGGGAATAAACAAGGTGATAACCACGAGGGAAACCAGTAACTGTTTTGGATCTATTACATGCCCCACCCCCTGTTCTTCCAACACTTTAAAAATACTAACCGCTCCATAATCTCTTCTTAAAAACCCTAAAATAAATCCGCGGGTCGTTTCAACCGGCAATCCTAAAAAATATCCGATTACTGGTTGCCCTATTTTCTCAACAAAAGATAACACTCCCAACTTTGTAGCAACAAATAAAACAAGCGTACCCAGTACAAACAAAGGTACGGCCTCTTTCATAAACCAGTTAACCCGATAAAATGTCTTTATGAATATATTGGATAATTTTGGCATGCGAAACGGAGGTATCTCCATTATAAAATCAGAGGGGGCGCCTGGCAGGATTATTGCTGATAAATAACCAACAAAAAAAAGCTGTGAGCAAATAATAAGAAAATATGCCGCAAAATATATCCCGGAAATACTACCGAGAACACTTGCAATCACCCCTAGCTGCGCGGAACAGGGTACCGCCAATGCTAACAACAGGGTGGCAATAATCCTTTCCTTTTTCGTATTTAAAATCCTGGTGGTCATCGTTGCCATCGTGTCACATCCCAAACCTAAAACCATTGGAAGCACGGCCTTTCCGTTTAATCCGATACGCTTAAATGTCTTGTCCACCATCACCCCCAGTCTGGGCAAATACCCGCTGTCTTCCATAATGCCAAATGCAAGAAAGAAAAACCCTACAATGGGGAAAACGATTGCAATCGCATAGGTAAGTCCTACCTGAATCAGCCCTGATTGCGCATTTAAAAATAATTCGTAAATCAAATTATCTTTACTCATTATTTTTTGTGCCAACAGTCCAATATAATAATTTATTCCCTCGAAATTGATGTGGGTAAAAGTATAAACCTTTTTAAGAAAAGGAATATACACACATAAATCAAAGCCATCCGAGGGCGTTTCCGCACTGCCAAATATCTTGTTTTCTAAAAAGTCCACACACACACCGGAACCAAACTCTCCCACCCATTTGTAAACTATCCACAAAATTATTATCAACAGGGGAAATGCAGCTATGGGATGCATGGTAATCCGCCCCAAAACTTCGGTAATTTTACTCCGTGTTTTAAATTCATTTTTATAAAGATACAACGTAAAATAAAGGGACATTATGCCGCCGGCAGAAAGTTCCAGCACGGTCTCAAGGACATCGGATACCTGCAACTTCATGGTAATTGCATACATGAGCAACGACATAAGTTTATATCCGATTAAAAAAGTCGTCAGGGGTACCAAAAAGAAGAAAAATACTCCCCTCATAAACGGCCGGGTTTCCGCCTCTTTTCCCGCTGCGGTTGTAACCTTTTCAATCAGACTGTCAACATAATGTGAGCGTTTAATGCTAATAACGTACCCTAACGGATTACTAAAATGTCTCTGCACGTCTTCACGTATTCCGGCAATTTCTTGCAACGAAACTTCCGGTAATTTTTCCTTTAATTTTCTTTCCAGCGATTCGTCATGCGATAACAACATAATCGCCAAAGCCCTGTCGTTCACCACCATTAGATTGTTAAGTATCTTGCCTACCCTTGAAATTCCTTCTTCAATATATCTGCCGTAATTAATCCGGATGTCCGGCACACTGGCAAGAGGCACCGAATGAAACAACTCTCTGAAACCTACCTTGTGTGTTGCAATAGTTTTCACTATAGGAATCTTCAAATAATCCTGCAAGGCATTGATATCAACATTCATCCCTCTGTCAAGGAGTTCATCCCACATATTAAGTACCAGCAAGACCGGCAACCCCATTTCAGCGATCTGGGTTGTTATCAATAAACCACGCCTCAGGTTTTTAGCATCGATAACCTGAACAATGCGCTTATCGTAATCTTCCAGCAAAATATCCCTTGCAACTGCCTCATCTTCAGAAAGCGGTATGAGACTATTCGCGCCCGGCGTATCTATCACTTCGATACCCCCTTCATACCCTTTATATACCCCACGCGATACTTCCACCGTGGTGCCCGGATAGTTTGATACTGTTACGTATTTACCCGTAAGTAACCCAAAAATAACACTCTTTCCGACATTCGGGTTTCCGACAAGTGCCAATTTGAAGGTACCTGCACTCTTAATATTCATATACGTATTACCCGTAACTGCTCTTTCATTTAATTTAACGTTTAGTACCTTATCAGTAATTTCTTTGCACACTTCCATTCGTCAGTGCGTGCTTTGTAGCAAAATATTTAATGGTGGAATCCGAATATTTAATTTTTTAATCTGTGCAATCTGTGGTTCCGCCTTTAGTATTTCGTGCATGTTTGGTTCTGGCTTGATTGATAATGAGTCTCAGCAAAAACAGTCTACTTCCTTTCCGGTTTAAGTCAAGTAATTTCTGCGTAGAGGATTTGATGAACTCTTTCTTAAATATCCGGAGGGAGAATGATGTTGCCGTTTTTCAACGTGTTTGATTTGAATCTCTTAAGTTGTGGGAGAAATGGACTATACTCCCATTCGAGGTGGTATTTATTATAGAGCGTCTTGATTAACCGATGGTATTTTTCATGTATTGATTGGGTTTCATCTTTATGTCTTTCGTCACAATAAAATGCCCTGCAGGAAAGCATCCGAAAGTTCCTGATACTGCATAAATCATTTTTGAGAAATGGACAAACATCTCTTGAAATATCAAAATCGTGAACAGACACATTTTTAGTTACATAATCAACTTCAACACTGCTTGCATACAGCACATGGTCATATTCCCCGAAATTGCCGCACATTCCACATTTATTACATCTGGGATTAATCAAAGACACTTCATGCTCTAAGAGACAATAAAGTTCCTTTAACTCCGAAAACAGTTGATCATTATGAGCTGTTTCCTTTTCTGCAATAATACTATTATCCGGCAAATCGATTTTCATACATTATCAAATTCTTTCGTATTGTTTTCAAATTATGCAACCGCCCTTTATCTATGCCTGCACACTGCCCCTTTAACTTTTCCCACTCGTTCTTTTCTTTGATGTTCGAAGACCAAAAAGGAAACGTTCTGCATTGGCATGGTCTAACTTCATATATAACGCAACCGTTGTTATACATAACGCAATCGCCATTGCCATATTCCACCAAACTAATTCGCCCATAAACATTTCTTAAATATTTTTTTGCAAACATTTCCTGAGTAATTCCCAGAAATCGGGAAATGTCTTTAATCTCTTTGTCATTCACCCAAACAACCCCTGGCTCCCCACGGCAACACTTGCCACACTGCTGGCATTCAAACTGTAGTCCTTTTTTGTACCAGGGCTTACAATCTGCTCCATCCTCTTTATCTTTTGTTTGTTCGCTGCAATCCATATCTCAAATAAATAATTTCTCTTCTATACTTCCCACTTTTTGCGTTTATTCCACACAGTAAAATTTCTCATATATTGAAAATCTATCGGGAAATAACAATACAATTTTAACTTTGAAATGTAAAGGAAGAAATAATGGTAAAACTCCACATTCTGAAGCAATGAATATGTACAATAAACAATTAATAATTCAATAGCTATTAACAAAAAACCATACTAGAATATATTTTTAATCTTTCTGGATGAACGGTAGTTGAAACAATCTGTTTATGGGTTGACATTTTAAGCAGTGAATGTCCTTCTTGTTATCACCAATCGTTATCGCGGTCCAATACCTGTCATGCCCCTCGGAGCATGTATGGTTGCTGATGCCACTGTACGGGCTGGTTATCATGTTCAGGTATTAGACTTAATGTTTGTTCGTAACCCATTACGCGCCCTCTGTTCATCCATCGATAAAATACAACCTGATGTCATAGGACTCTCTGTACGAAATATCGACAACAATGATATGTTACATCCGGTAGCGTTCTATAAAGATTTGAAACTACTTGTCGATGCAATTCGCACAAAAACGAAAGCTATGCTTATCCTGGGAGGTGCCGGTGCAGGGGTTATGCCAGAACAACTCCTCAATTATACCGGCGCAGATTGGGTAATCACAGGAAACGGAGAGGTTGTCTTTCCCGAAGTGTTGGATGTTCTTTCTAAAAATGAAAAGCCGATTCATGTGCCCGGTATTGCGTGGAATGACAAAACAGGTTTTAAAATAAATACTCATAGTGGAAACAATTTTTTATTGAACAACGTAATCCCTGATTTTCGTCGATGGATTAATGTGCCCGCATATTTATCACGGTTTTCCACTATTCCCATTCAAACGAAACTCGGGTGCCACTTTCAATGTGTCTATTGCACGTATAGAAAACTTGAAGGCATTTCTTACCGGTTATGTGATTCTGAACAGGTAGCAAATGCGATTATTGAATTGACAAAAAGTGGTATGAAAGATATTGAGTTTGTAGACAATGTATTTAATTCCCCTTACGGACACGCACTGGATATCTGTGATTCGATTGCAAAGACTGGAATAAATGCCAGATTCCAAACGGTGGAGTTGAATCCTCTTTTTATTGACGATAAACTTCTTCATGTAATGGAACGTGCAGGTTTTGTTGGTGTAGGTATTACCATTGAAAGCGCTGCCGACCCCGTCCTTGAACGTTTAAAGAAAGGTTTTACCGCGCGTGAGATCTATAGGTCATCTGAAATAATCCGGAAACATACTATGCCTTGTTTATGGATATTTATGTTCGGCGGGCCAGGTGAAACGGAAGACACTGTTATGGAAACACTTGATTTCGCGAAAAGACAAATTCGCCCTGAAGATGTAGCGCTTTTTATGATAGGAATACGCATATATCCAGGTACTGAGCTTGAAAATATAGCACGGTCAGAGGACGTATTAACCGTTTCTCCCCATAACATGCTTGAACCGGTATTTTACTTTTCTCCAACCATTCAGTTGGAATGGTTATTGAAAACAATCCGTTCTGCCATGTCGGTACACATGAATTTTATGACTCCCAAAGCTATCGGTTTGCCGTTCCTTCCTGCTCTGAATCGTATAGGATATTGGCTGGGAATCAAACCTCCTCTCTGGAAAAATACACGATTCATTCGCAGAGGGCTTAGATATTTGGGTAGAGATATATAATGTAATAATCTTGCTTATGTTTAATGAAAATGTATCTATAGCCTCATTATCTACAGTAACACCGCCGTATGTGATAAAACAGGCAGAAGCGGAAGCTTTTCTCGCAAAACATTATGCCAGTAAATTAGGGCCAAAAAGTCTTGCAAGAATGAAAAAGATTTTCGCTCATCCGGGTGTATTATGCAGACATATTGCAACAGATAACATTGAATGCCTTGTCAATGAACCTCCGGATAGTCGTATTACCCGTTTCACAAATTGGGCAATAGAGCTTTCGTCGCAAGCAATTAATGACTCCCTCGCACAGGCTGGTTTAACGAAAGATACCATAACAGGATTGGTAGTAAACACCTGTACCGGATACATTTGCCCGGGAATTTCTACATACCTTATAGAAAAGCTTGGTTTATCTAAACGAATAAGGATTCACGACCTTGTAGGAAGCGGTTGTGGCGGTTCTATCCCCAATCTACAGATTTGTAAAGATATGATACAGTCGAATGGAGATGGAGTGGTCGTAAGTGTTTCGGTAGAAATTTGCAGCGCAACATTTCAAATGGCAGACGATTTGAGTTTAATCGTCTCAAATGCGATCTTTGCTGACGGGGCAGCGGCAACCGTTCTATGGAAACGTCCTGGAATATTTACCTTGGTTGCTTCTGCCAGCAGGTGTGACACTCATCATCGCGAAGATATACGATACATATACAAAAATGGGCAATTGCATAACCAGCTTTCTCAGAAATTACCTGCGATTGCCAGTAAAACTGTTTCTCAGGTTGTAATGGACTTGCTAACACCCTGGAAACTAAAACCTGAGGATATTGAACACTGGGCCTTCCATCCGGGAGGGGAAAAAGTAATCAATGCTATCAGGAACGAGCTGGGACTTTCCGAATCACAACTACAACCAACCCGTGACGTTTTGGCGAGGTATGGAAACATGTCTTCCCCGACAGTATTGTTTGTGTTGCAAGAAATTATAAGGAAAAGCATTGCTCCCGGCGATTGGTGTGTAATGGTAGCGTTCGGCGCCGGGCTGAGCGCTCATGGATTTCTTCTTAGACATTAAAAATCGTCGCAACAGTGGGGTCAAACCTCCATATTTCAATTATCGTAACACTTTAGTCTTTTGAAAAATTCCAATAATAGCAATGTTTGGCGCATAGTGTAGGGACGACGGATGATGAACATCCTTCGTCTTTCGTGCTTCGTCCCTGCTCTTACGTTTTTCAAAAAAACTAAAGTGTTATCCAACTTCTCATTATCCCGCGATATGGGAGCATTCCCGATTTTTTGTAAAAATGCCATTAGCGGGGAGAGGGAAAGGAATAGTAACACAAGCTTCCTGTTTGAGGGTAAAATGCCACAAGCAGGATGTTTGTGTTACAATGTACAATTAGTTAACCAAAAATCGGGAATGCGCCTGTTGTTCAAACTATGTCCCCCGCTGGCGGGGGTGCAGGGGGTGGACTGGATTTCTCCATCGATTCAACTACCCCTTTATTATGAAAACAAATTTGACCCTCTTTCCCACACTCCGCAGACTGGTCAAATGGACAATTTTATACTGTTTCGTGACATGCATTCCCGCAGAACGTAGGAATGAGAAGAAAAATTTATGGCTATTCATGTTATAAACCTCCCTGATTTCCTCCGCAGACAATTCCACCCCCTTAATCCCCCGCCAGCGGGGGACAAGGCTTGCCACATCCCTTGCAGCGTTGTTTTGCCCCAATCACACAAACGGTTACAAAAAATCGGAAATGCTCCTCGCGATATCCTTCGGCTTCCCTTGCAATATGCGGTATTACAGTCATCAACCTGAATAATGAGACCTCCCAAGTTCATTTATGTACCTTTCCCGGCCATACCGCCACTCTCAACTCCGACGACTTGATGTAGAGACGCATTGTATGCGCCTCTACATCAAGAGTAACAACAGAATAAAGTCACTGACAAAGGCGGCCTAATTTATTGAAATGCAATTTTCAAACAGCTAAAATGCTGGAAACGAGTTAAGCTGAAAAGAACTCCCCTTGCTGATTCCCTATTTATGCTAGTTTGCACAAATATATCATACTTATATTTTTTCAGAATGCCCAAAAAATTGCTTGATTCAGAAAGTTATTTACTGTATTCTAACCCCTACTTTAGCTTGTCCTTATGGTTATCTTATATACGCCATATTTTTAGAAAGGAGAAAGTTGTATGAATAAACAGGAGTTAGTTGAGTATGTTGCGAATGAATGTAGTGTTTCTAAGACTTGCGGAGAAAAGGCGGTAAACGCTGTATTGAACGGCATCAAGCAGGGAGTAAAGAAATCGAACGAAGTGCGTCTTATTGGTTTCGGAACCTTTTCAGTAAAAGAAAGAAAAGCACGAAAAGGAAGGAATCCCCAAACGGGAGCAGTTATTAATATTAAGGCAAGCAAAACTGTTAAATTCAGCGTAGGACAAGATTTTAAAAAGGTTGTAGCAAAAGGTGGTTCCGCTTCAACAGGAAAAATGAAAAAGAAGTAATAATTACATATACATTTACTATTATTGTTAAAAAAAGCAGGCTGAAAAGCCTGCTTTTTTTAACAAAACATTATTTGCGTAACGAATCTTCGTATCTTTATGGAATTGCTACCTTTTCAGGGTTCTGTTGCCTGCGTGTGGTTCTCCTTTCATTCTCCGTAAGAAATTTTTTTCTTAATCGAAATGTTTTAGGAGTAATTTCAACCAGCTCATCGTCTTCAATATATTCAAGTGCCATTTCTAGTGAAAATTCTCTGTGCGGAGACAACTTAACGCTTTTCTCTCCGGTAGCCTGTCGGATATTCGTAGCCTTCTTCTCCCTTATCACGTTAACCACAATATCATTCTGTTCACAATGCTCACCAACTATCATCCCTTCATACACTTCTTCACCGGGTTTAACAAACATTATTCCACGATCATGTAAACCCTCCAAAGCGTATGCCGTGGCCTCACCAGCAGCCATAGAAACCAATACGCCCTGCGTCCTGTGCACTATATCTCCTTTGTAAGGTTCGTAATCATAAAAATTATGATGCATAACCGCCTCGCCCCGCGTAGAACTCAACAAACGGTTTCTCAAACCGATTAATCCACGCGAAGGCGCCTTAAATTCAAAATGTGTATATTGTTTTTCCGTCTTCATGCTGACAATTTCACCCTTTCTAGCCCCCAGAAGAGAAATCGCCTGTCCCTCCATTTCTTTTGGCACATCTATAACCACATACTCCATCGGTTCCATTCTCTTCCCGTCTATTTCCTTAAAAATTACTTTCGGTTTTGATACCTGCAATTCATATCCTTCCCTGCGCATGTTTTCGATTAATATTGAGAGATGTAATAATCCCCTTCCTGAAATGCAAAAAGCATCTGGCGAAGCTGTTTCGTCCACCTTAAGGGCAACGTTTGCACGTAATTCCCTAAACAATCTCTCCCTCAAATTTCTGCTGGTAACAAATTTTCCGTCCTTACCACAAAACGGAGAATTATTAACGGAAAATACCATGGAAAGGGTCGGTTCATCAATATGTATCAACGGCATTGCTTGTGGATTTTCAACAGAAGTAATCGTATCACTTATATCAATATTCTCAATTCCCGTTAATGCTATGATGTCTCCCGCCATTGCCAACAGCGTTTTTTCCCTTGATAACCCCACAAACGCAAACAGATCAGTAATTTTATGCAAGGATTGTTTTCCTGTCTTATCAATTCTAACAACTTGCTGGCCGGTGGTAATTGTGCCGGAAAAAATCCTGCCAATTCCAATCCTGCCGACATAGTCATTATAATCAAGCGATGCTATCTGCATTTGCAATGGGAATTCAGCGTCATAACATGGTTTTGGAACAAATTGTATAATTGCATCAAGGAGTGGTCTGATATCGCTGCTTTCATCATCAAGCGATAATTTGGCATAGCCGTTTCGTCCGCTTGCATATACAATTTTAAAATCCAATTGTTCGTCGTTGGCATCAAGGTCCACAAAGAGATCAAACACTTCATTGATTACATCCTGACAACGGGCGTCAGGACGGTCTATCTTGTTAATTACAACAAGAGGATTCAGGTTATAACCAAGGGCTTTTCGCAGTACAAACCTGGTCTGAGGCATGACCCCCTCTGCCGCATCAACCAGCAGCAACACACCATCCGCCATTTTGAGCACCCGCTCCACTTCTCCGCCAAAATCAGCATGTCCTGGCGTATCTATTATATTTATTTTCACTCCTTCGTAATTAATAGCAGTATTTTTTGCCAGTATGGTTATACCACGCTCACGCTCAAGGTCATTCGAATCCATGATTCTTTCACTATGCTGAATCTGCTGATTCACCCTAAACGTACCGCTCTGCTTAAGCAATTGATCAACCAGAGTCGTTTTGCCGTGATCAACATGGGCGATAATAGCTACATTACGAACATTATCTCTTACCGTTTTTGCCATTCTTTTCCTCAAATTTCTTATGGAAACATTACAATGCTTCTCTTGTGAACTCAAAATAAAAAAGCCGCTACGAATAACGAAGCGGCATAGAATAAGATTAACTTTTTATTAAATATACACTATTCCAGATAGATTATTACAGACAATATTTTTTCTGTCAATAAAAATAAACCATCCTGAGGATTTAAGTCACACAGTCTTCCTCATTTTTAGGTTCGGGAAATGCGTTCTTAATTGGCAAGCATAGCATTAGCTATTCCCTGAATGACTGCTTAAAATATCCTTTCTTTTTCTGTTTCCCTCTAATTGAATAATAAGGAACAACACCCCGATAACCTGCCAAAGAAATAAGGATTCAGGGGTTTTCCAGAATATATATATATTGTATTGACCATACAAAAAAAAGATGATGAAGTTGGGACATAGTCATGCAATAGTGTTTCGAAACAATATTTTGTATGTTTTGAAAAAGATGTCGATTTCAATAACCTGCCCTTCGTATTTATCCTTATATCGAATATTAGAATACACAAAGAACTTGAATTTATTATATTTATTCAATATAGTCTTTACTTACATCTGTTGCTCCCTGGTAATGAATGGAATTGGTGTTTCATTCATTTAATAAGGGTTTACAGCAGATCCACACTCTTCTTTCTTTTTACTCATAGATTTTACTGAAGAGCCATAAAGTTATACCACGTAAAATTACTTTCACGTAAGAAAACTAATGAATTTGCCTAATGCAGATCAGGCACAAGTAGATCGTAAAAAAATTACGGAATACTTGTTGTGTACATCACATCCGGATGGGAGCAATAAAGCGGTCTTTTTATCTCAATTTGGTTTCACGCTGGAAAATTGGAGAATATTAGCAGAATCTTTGCGCAAACATGGGGCAACCTATAATGTGGTAAAAGTCGTTGAATCTGAATATGGCACACGTTATAGTGTCGATGGATTGTTAGAAACACCGGATAGCCGCAATCCGTATATAAGGACTGTTTGGATAATAGAAAAAAAGTCTACAACACCAAGATTGATTACTGCACACCCAAAATAGGAGGAAACCATGATAAAAGAGCATGACCGAATTGTTTTGTTGAAAGATTTACCGGAGGATGGTTTACAGGCTGGTGATGTCGGTACGGTTATTCACATTCATCGTCAAGGTGAAGCATTTGAAGTCGAATTTATGACACTTGACGGTGGAACAGTTGCTGTTACAACTTTGCTTTCATCTCAAATACGAGCAGTTAGTAAAAGGGACATAACCCATGTTAGAGAGCTTGCTGTCTCTTGATTAAAAAAGGATTTTACTGAAGCAGACAATATTTTTTCTGTCAATAAAAATAAACCATCCTGAGGATTTAAGTCACACAGTCTTCCTCATTTTTAGGTTCGGGAAATGCGTTCTTAATTGGCAAGCATAGCATTAGCTATTCCCTGAATGACTGCTTAAAATATCCTTTCTTTTTCTGTTTCCCTCTAATTGAATAATAAGGAACAACACCCCGATAACCTGCCAAAGAAATAAGGATTCAGGGGTTTTCCAGAAAATATCAGTTAATCCGTGGGAAATCAGCGAAACAAGACCGGCTGAAACACCTACAAGCAGCATTTTTTCGAATCTATTTTCTGCAATTGATTTTATCGCTTTTATTGTTCTATAAAATATTATGGTAAACATCCATAGGAAGATCGCTAATCCAAATATCCCCGTTTCCACCCACATATGCAGTATAATATTATGCGCATGCGAAAGACTTTCAACCTTTTGCACTTTTTTCTTCTTAATAGTCTTCGCAGGAATATCCCCAAGAGATTTCTTTTCTTTTTCTCTAATCTCCTTTCTGTATGTTTCATATATATCCCTGAAGTTTCTTTTTCCTGGCCCGATCCCCAGCAACGGATGATCAAGAATAATCGCAATCGACGCCTTCCAGCACATCAACCTTTCTCCAAGAATCTTGTTCGACGAAAAGAATTTATCATATTGTGTGATGGTTTTGGCGTGCATGGAATATTTCGATGGCAAAAGCACAAACAATAAAGGACACATAGCAATTATCGCAATGAGCAAGTACTTTTTTTTCAACATGAACGCTATATAAATCACAGCAACCATATTTGCGAACCAGCTTGCCCTGCTCATCGTCAGAACTATTGCATATCCGCTTACAAAAACAAGACATCCAAGCCAAAACCTAACAAATATGCTTCTGTAATAAAAAAACAGACAAATAGCAATCGGCAGGAACAATGAAATATATTTTGCAATCCTTGAGTGATACTTAAATGTAGCAATTAACCTGTCATCTCTTGCGGCAATTCCCGTATAATACCCATACAAACCATATGCACATACCAGCCCACAGGTAATAAGCATTGCCTTTATTATGCGTTTCACTTGTTCAATACTGTGTATTGTATTGACCATACAAAAAAAGATGATGAAGTACGGGACATAGTCGTGCAGGAGTGTTTCGAAACAATACTTTGTATTTTTTGAAAAAATTGATGCTATTATCAGATAAATAAAAAATACCAGTATGGGTATGTTAAGCGCTGTTTTCTCAAAGATAATCCGTTTCTCAAGCACCATCTGATACGCCAGGCATCCAACCATGGTCACCAAACACATCATCTTAATGACATCAGCGCCGAAAGGAAAAAATGTTAAAATAAAAAAATACGTAATAAATGCATACTCTGATACCTGACTTATTTTACTATTTTTCGTATTCATCAATAGTAGTTTTGCCCGCCTATTCCTTAATAATTCGTTACACTTTAGTTTTTTGAAAAATTCCAACAATCAAAAAGTAGGGGCGAAGCATTTGCTGTAAATGGTCATAAATACGTTAATACCCAAACGGGCAAATGCTTCGCCCCCTGCTTTTTCAAAAAACCAAAGTGTTAAAATAATTCTTATTTACCTGGTTTTGCCGACCGTAATCCCATCCAATCAGGACATAACAATACATGCCATTGAAAAAGCCTGCAATATATTGTCAACCGGTATCTCAACTTCCTGCTAAGAAACATAACAATGCCGTTCCCCGCGCTATTGATGATTAAATTGAATAAAATCTTCATAACATACAATATTCTGAAGGTAACGTAAACATCACGGGAATAATTCTTTTTAAAAAAAAGATACAATGACCGGCAATACTCAATTTGCGATTGCCACGGCGCTTTTCTCTTGCTCTCTCCCCCCAGATGAATCACCCTGGCGTCGGGGACATGCCACACTCTCCACCCTGCATTTTTCATGCGATAGCACCAGTCAGTCTCTTCAAGAAAGAAAAAATATCTCTCATCCAATGTACCGACTTTTTTTATTGCCTCATTCCTTACCATAATACATGCCCCTATAACTGATTCTATTTCGACGGGCTGCGTGATGACGCGTTTCTTACTCAGGTATTTATCAGGAAACAACCATCGCAAGAAACTTTTATTCAATAACTCAGATGCCAGGGTTGGATAATTATCAAAACTGTTTTGTTTCATACCGTTTAGTTTTAATAGTTGAACACCGGCAATTCCCGCATCATTATGGGATTCCATAAAAGCATGCAATATCCGCAACGTATTTTTTTCTAAAATCGCATCTGTATTAAGCAATACATAATATTTTGGGGAAATAGCCGTTATTGCCTGATTCACCGCAGCGGCAAACCCCTTGTTTTCCCTGTTCTCTATAATATGCACTCCGGAATACCTGTTACGCACCGCCACAACACTGTCATCTTTCGATCCGTTATCCACGACACAAATTTTAATACTACAATCTGTATCAGATTCATAAACGGATGCAATGCATTTCAACAACAGGTCTTTTGTGTTCCAGTTGACAATAATAATACACAGGTCATTCATGAATGAAACAAGTAGTATCTCAAGGTTCTGATATTAATCGGATCCATTTTCAACGAAAGGCGAAAATTTTCCCTTGCCACAACTTTATCGCCCATTCGCGTATAATGTCTGCCGATTTTAGCATAATGTGCGGCTAAACGTTTTTTATACATTTTTTCGTTAATGCCGTTCTCACTGTCTTTAAACATAGTATATATCTTATCAATGATCACTTTCTGATATTTCAGGACATTATTGCGGTTTTTACTTAGAGATTTGGCACTATGCCTGTATTTCACCAGCGGAACGTCTATGCCAATCGCTTTGTAATAGAATGCGATTCTCAGCCACATGTCCCAATCCTGGCAATTTACCAGTCCAGAATCAAATAAAGCCGTTTTATTAAACACCTCTTTACGAACCACAACGGAAGAACATATTATAAAATTTTGTTCAAAGAATAATTGAGTGAAGATATTGCCAGATGGCAATCTTCTCCTGATCTTTCCTTCCAGAAACTGGCTTTTTGAGTCTATATTTATATGTTTTGAATATACCATTCCAGCATCAGGATTTTTCATGAATTGGTCAATTGACATCTCCAGTTTCTCCGGCATCCAAATATCATCGGCATCAAGGAATGCGACATACTCTCCCTTCGCCGACTGAATGCCCAGATTTCTTGCCGTTGGAAGCCCTTCATTGCGCCCTAAATCAATATACTTTATCTTTTCCATATAAGGCTTCAATACCAGCTTCGTGTTGTCAGTAGAACCATCATCAATCACAACAACTTCATACGCATCGTATGTCTGTGCAAGAACTGATTCAATTGATTCCTGTAAATAAACCGCACAGTTATAGGTAGGCATAATAACAGAAACCAGAGGTTTTTTATTTGCCATAAGCACAGATTACACTTTTTTTGTAATGCATAGAAAACTATCCTTCTTACTATTTATGGCCTGGTGCTCTTTATACATTCTTCATATAATGCGTATATTTCGCCGCCAACATTCTCCAGATCATATTTACGCCCCTGAGCGGCAGAGCGTTTTGAAAATTCAAAAAGCATATCTTTTTGAGAAAATAAGGCAAGTAATCTTTCTGCAATTTCCTTTGGATCATCTCCCGCCACAAACCCATCAATACCGTCATGGACGATTTCCTCAACAAAATCTCTCTTTAGACAGATAGCAGGTTTCCCCAACACCTGACATTGCCTTAAAGCCCTCGCTGTTCCATCAGAACCGGCAACCGTATAAAACATTACGTCAAAGCAATGTACGGCGTCCCAGTAATCCAGTCTCTTGTACCCGCCGAAAATCACACTATCCTCTAATTTATTTTTCTTAACCGGCATTACCGCCAGTTTATTCAGATTAGGGCCCCTTCCCAGCAGTAAAAACTTAATATTTTTACCGGATTCCTTTATTATTTTAACGACTTCAACAACCAGTTCAAATTTTCTGTGATGCTGCACTCTCATGACAAGGCCAACCACAAAATCATCATCATTTAAACCAAATTCCGGCCTGATATTTTTTGGTTTTTTTGGTATTTGATGAATATCCAGCCACGGTTTTAAACAAACTACCTTCCTGAAATCGTTCTGCAGCATATCTCTTAATTTAAGGCTAAATACCGTGAAAACATCCGCCTTTTTGCAAATTGTTTTTTTCAAAAAACCGGGCGGAGTAACATTGAAATCGGTAAATATTTTTACCGCCTTATGCGAACTCCCCAGGTGCACAGCAAGGTCTCTATCACGAAAGAAATGAATGATGTCAGGATCAAATTGTTGAACAACCTGCTTTGCCACACGTCTGTTTCTCATCATTGCGCCAATCCCACCGCGCTTAGCAAGGGTTTGTACCGTTTTTACCCTGCCGGATTCCACATGAAAAATCAAGCCTGTATCCGGAATTTTAGGCACACTCGTCAACAACATAACGTCGGCCTTTTTGCTCATATAATTACACAACTCAACAATAGGCTGCGAAGGCCCCGTCCACTTGTGATCAGAATACAGGTAGAGAATTTTCATAATCAATGCTTTTGTGTATTTTAAATACCGTTATTTCGCAGTGGAAACTTTTCCACCCTCTATTACGTTAAACACCCCTGATAACATTTATAAATTTCGGCGCATTCGCCTGTAATGAATATCCGGCATCTAATGTCTTTCTCCCTGCCAGCCCCATACGCCTTCTCAGCGCCGCATCATCGGCCAGGCATTTTATCTTCTCTGCCCACTCATCAACACTTGAAGCAAACATGCCGCTCACGCCTTCCTCAACAATCTCACTGTGAACTCCCACCGGTGAACATACTACGGGAACGCCCACTGCGAAATATTGAAGCAGCTTTGTAGCGCACTTGCCCCTTGTCCATTCATGATTCGGCAAAGGCGCCAAGCCTATATCAATGCCTTGTAAATCAGCATTTTCGTCTTCAATTGCCCATATCTTTTTGTGTACAGGCATTGTTTTGCAATCAATAAATTCGTTGCAAATAATCTTCAGTTCCAGCGATTTATTCTGTTCTGCCAACTTATCAAAAGCAGGCGTCAATTCCTGTATGAACGGAAGCGATGACTTGCTTCCGATCCATCCTATGGTTATCTTTTCCTTCCTGGTATCATAATTCCTGACCGAATACTTGCCCGTATCTATTGCAGTAGGGATAATAGTTACGTTATTATTGTAAGGCAATGCCTTTGATTTCAGATACGAATTGCCTGCAATTACAGAATCGGCAAACCGCACCATTCTGGCAAATGTCCGCTGTCTTTTAAACGATCTTCGGCGTCCATCTACCGGGCTTTTGTACATCACCGCATCGTCAAAATCATATATTATTTTGATGCACTTTCTCTTCAGATACCAAAGTTGCCAATACCACAGCCTCTTTTTCTGGACATACAATACATCATAACCATTCATTTGAGAAAACAATTTCATCCATTGCCAGAACGAACCGGGGAAAAGTGATACTGTATATGCTATATGTGCTTCATTTAAGTAGGGAAGATACTGCAACACCCTGTATCTGCTTGCAGGGTGTTCCCATTCCTGTATTAAAAAATAGACTCTTTTTGTTTCCATAACTATGATAGCTACTTTAAGACCTTTGCCTGCGGCGGCCATAAGTGTTTTCTTGCTATGCTGGCCTTAATAATTCCCCGTATAATTTCTTTATCAGCATTATTAATCTTCTTTCCCTTCATATACGCCCTGTAAAACCGTAATCTGTCCGTGTATGTCAAACAATCTGGCATCGATGCATTTATTTGAGACAAATTTCTAATGCGTTCATCACGCGTAATTCTTCCGTTAAAGTAAACCCTGTCGAGGTCAAGGTAATAAAAATTCCAGGCATCAGGCAATTCATTCACCAGGATATTATTTGCCTTCAGATCTGCGTGATATACCCCCAAATCGTGCAATTTCCTAAAAGACTCCGCCAGACTTGAAACAAACCTTCTTTTTTTTCTAAAAACCGGTTTGCCATGCGCCCTATTTAATTTTTCCGTTACATATTGATTACACGGCAAATTCCCGGATGCATTCTCCGTCACAAGAAAGCTTTTCTCCAGAATGCCATACTTCCTGCTTTCGCAAAGCGCAATCGGTTGAGGGGTCAGAAGTTTTAGCGCTAAAAGCCCATGAGCGGCAAACCATGCCTTTCGCGCAGGGGAATGAATGAGGGAATAAACGCCTCTTTTTAACAAAGCTGGATAACGGTATTCTTTTACGCACACACCTTTGATTTTTTCATCAGGACAGAAAACAAGGGTAATCCCTGTTTTATGAGAATTTTTAATAACATTCTCCCGCCTATCGCGCAATGAATCATTATGCTTTTCAATGAGGGCAAGCAGTGTATCTGCGTCCCACTCCGCTCTCATGTTTATTCTGTAACCGCCCTTTTTTATTATGGTAAATATATTATTTTTCTTTAAACATTTTCCCGCCCTGCTGCGCCATATACGGTATTTCGTAGCACCTACGCTCTCTAATATTTCTTTAGGATCAAAAGTTCCGTAACAACGCGCCAATTCAATTATCTCGTCATTTGTGCATACATCTTTAATGGAATACAATAATCGGGACAATTCCTTCTTTCTGGCAGGCAATGTCGTTTTTTTCCCGCACCTGGCACGGCCAATATCTATTAAATAAAACAGCGCAAAATCATTGACGTCAACCAATATATTCTCAGCGTGAAGTTCTCCGTGTAAAATCCCGGCGTCATGCATATTTTTTACAAAGAGTATAAGGTTTCGCAACACCTCCTTTTTTTGTATTACGCCCGCCGGAGTCTTTATTAACTCAAGCAAAAGGGCTTTTACTGCAATGCTGTTTGGAATTGTTTTTGAAATTATGTAACAATCCCGGAGTATTCCGCAACTACGTGTTTCTCCCATAGCTACTGGTTCTGCGGTATGAAAACCGTTTTTCAGCAATAAAAAACCCTGATTCCACTCCCTTTTAGCCTTTGACTGAGCAAACAACGATTTAAACCTGTCGATACTGCCCTTTGCCTTATAGTGTTTTATATAATACGATTCATGACTATTAGTATATTTCAAAACCCTCCTGAAATGTCCATTACGTACCATTTCATATTGATCATCCCGATGAATAGTATTAAATATTTCGCTTAACGCATCGGTTAATCCACCGTTCACCAGCCATTCAATACCATTATTAACATAATTATTCATATCTCATTTCATACCGCACATTCAGGCATGTAAATTTATTTCCAGCCGCTTTACGCTGTTAATCAATAAAATTGTACGATCGGTTCGAAAATAAAACTACAAAAAACAACTTAAGTACATATACCACAACATGAAATGGCTATAAAACCATTTTCATCGTTTCCAGGTGTTGTTAACGCAACATGATGACTGATGACTTATTTTGTCGTTGCCAGGGTTGATTTTGTCATTACAAGCTTCCGTACTACTATCCATCAATTTCTTGTTTTTTATGCGTGTTTTTCATGCCGCCATTTCCGTAAGTGCTTTAATATCAAGGGCTGAAGCGGTCATCAGTGAACAAGAGAACTTCTGGCCTTTCTCCGTCAAAACATAGCGGTTGGCCCTCGGAACTTTGCGGATTAGACCGTGTGCCCGCAGCATCTTTATCCGTCGGGTCGTTCGTCCGGAATATTTCTTTTGCTGATCCTTGCCGGATTGTTCGGATTCCCGGTAAAGCCACTTACGCAAATCATGGTTGCGGAATCCATTTATCGCGTTTTCGCCTTTGGACAGGAACATCAGCATCTGGTAATCATCCTGCTGCCAGGGATTCAAACCTCGATACCTCTTGCCCTCTTTGACAACCTTGTTACAAGCGCTGCTCACCACTTCTTTCAGTTTCTCCTCTACCTGAGCCGCCGCCAAAGCATCCCCATAACGATCATTGCATTGTTGGCTCACCTCACACCGTCGATGAAGATCGCTTACGCCCTTACGCATCTTCTGCCATGACGCCGGTTTGCCTTCATCATCATTGGGACTCCGAAAGACCTTAAAGTCCCGCGTATTATTGATCGTTGTCTCAATACGCAAGAGACTACCGCTCTTGTTATACATCTTCACTGAATTATAATTCACACTGTGCTTGACCCGTATACCTTCATAGCGTCTTCGATAGTCGCTGATAACCTCATCAGGGGCAGCGCCTGCAAGGTTACGCCTACCCAAATACTTCATCACCGAAGAACTGTCGCAAACCCGCATCGCATGATGAACAAACGATGGAAACAACTCCTCCAATGCCTCAACCGATTTAAACATGATGTCCGTCGCCCACTCCGTCTCATCCGCAGACCAGTAATACTCCGGTTCCAACGGACGAAGAATCTGCGACAATGCCGGGCAACTGCCCAACGCAAGCCCGTTCAGCAGCTTCGCCCAGTCAGTCTTAAGCTGCTCATGGAGCAGAACCTGCGCAGCCGCAATATCCTCTATACGCACAAAACAGTTGCCGTCCTTAACATAATCAATACCTTGCTTCTGAAGTTGCCGCTCCAGCCAATGACGACCATTGAGACAAATGAAAATATTAAACGGCGCCCAACTCTGGATACGAACATGACCAAAACCAAACACTGGATCGTTAAAATAATGATACACAAAGACACACTTGCGGGGCGCCATTACCAACTCGAGCTTCTTGCTGGCCTTGTTGCCCTTGACCATCGGCGCAATACAAGGCTCTACCACACTCAACAGGCAGATGGAACCTTCCGTAATCCTCTTATCCGCCGCGATCTGGCGAGCCAACTTCTCCTTATCAACACCGCTGCTCATCAAATACCACACCTCGATACCCAAATCTTTCGCCCGCGATTCACAACTGTCTCGCACCTGTGCCGTAAGCCCATTGACCCAACCGGAAAAATCCTTAAGCAGAATTCTCGCTTGGTTCATGAATGTTCCCATCCCACGCTCACTGGCCAACCACCGCAATGTCCCGCGAAAACGAATCCTGTCCAGACCGCTTATTGCACCCACGATCCTGTCTCGATATAATTCCATCAACTTATTCATAAGTAGTGTCCTCCAAATTGTCTGATTACTATTTACGAGGATACTACTATACTTTATAATAAACTAAAAATCACCTTTTTGGTTGCGGCCAAAGGCCGCGCTAGGTATTCCGTGGTTAAGAGCTTGTCATTGCGAGGGCTTTTTCCGAAGCAATCTCACAAACCGTTTAGACGGTTTATATTCCTAGCTTTTTCGTTATAGATGAGATAGGGATAGTTTCTCTTTCCTTCGATCTTTCATCTAGAAATTCCATGAACTTCTTACTACTACCGAGTTCTTTTACCTCTTTCTCAAACTCATCAATTTCCTCCAGGACATAATTTTTCCCATCTTTGTCGCAAATCATTAATGGTTCAGATCTTGCCATAGTCAATAATTCATCAATTGAATGTTTCTTTTTCCTTAAATCGATTGTATTCATAAATCGAAAATTATCACATTTATCATCTTGACGCAACACTTGTTATTATTTTACCACCTAACAAGTATATGCTGAAACCCGCTTAAGAATCGTCCTGTCATGCTGCCTTCTCTCTGTGCAATTTGCATTTTTCATTTTGCATTTTCACTGTTTTTGCTTTAATATCGCCACAAAGAAAAGGGGGGAACACCATCCCCTCCCCGTCGTTTTACCACACAATGATAAGCAGAAAAGATTATTCGCAATAACCATTGGAACAGGCACTCTCTCATTTTGAAAAAATATTTTTGCATATATTGCTCACTGGCGCTCTTGTTTTACTCATTTGTCGTTTATTTGAATTGTCTGCACAATTCCTTTGTGTATGATGATCAATCAACGATAGTCGATAATTATTTCATACGGCACTGGCATAACTTTCCGGATATTTTTACAGGCAAATATTTTTCTCTTTCCGCTGAATTAACGTATCGTCCGGTAGTCACCCTCTCTTATTTTGTTGATTTTACCTTCTGGAAATCCAACCCTGCCGGCTACCACCTTACCAATGTTTTAATCCATTCGGCAAACTGTGTATTCTTCTTTCTCTTTTGTTTTCAACTGCTGAAAAAACGGCTAACTGCTTTTGTGTCGGCATTACTGTTTTCTTCATATCCCCTCTTATCAGAATCCGTAAACGCAATCGGGTTTCGGGAGGATCTGTTTGCGTTTCTATTTATGATATCGGGCTTTCTCTTTTTTTTAAAATCCCGCAAAGACAAATATTTCATTCATTACTCATTATCTTTACTCTGTTATTTTTTTGGACTTTTCTCCAAAGAAATGGCGATTACTTTACCGGTATTAATTATTTTACACGACCTTGTTTTCCCACCGTTTTTACTAAAAAATACACTGTTGGCAGGACGTCAAAACAACGGGAGTGTGCAACCAATAAACCCATCCATATCATTACGCCTCTCTTATCTAAAATCAGGTTTTTATCGCTATTATAGCGGCTACCTGCTGATTTCTCTTTTCTATCTCTCAATCCGCTTTTACTTTCTCCACAATCCTTTGGAATCAGAAATACAATCGCCATTAAAGAATCCTTTCTCCAGCTTTCTTACCATGACCCACGTATTGGCATATTATATAAAATTACTCTTCCTTCCCTTTCCTTTAAATGTGGATTATGTGATTCCTGTTTCAACATCCATTGCGAAAATATCCTTCTGGATATCCGCACTGCTTTTAACGGCAACGGGAATACTTGCATTTCGTACAAAACAAAGAAATAACTATATTTTCTTTTGCATTGTGTGGTTTTTCATTACCTTATCCCCCGTAATGAATATTATCCCATTGGGCAATGTTATGGCAGAAAGGTATTTATATGTTCCTTGTGCCGGTATTTGCATGGCATTTGGGATTTTGTTGACTAAGAGCGCCTCCTTTTTATCTTCTTATCATGAACGGAACACCGTCAGAAAACCTTTTACATTCACTACAACTTTCCCTATTTCGCTGACGCTGCTTCCGGCGCTCTTTTTTCTTTTGTCAGGAAGCGCATATTTAACGCTTCGGAGAAACACGGATTGGAAGGATGGGTTACGCTTATGGTCAAAAACACTTACTGTTTCACCGAACAGTGCGAGAAGTCACATTAACCTGGGAAATGCCTATGAAAAAATGGACATTAACAGCGCCGCTTTTGAAGAATACAAAAAGGCGTTAAAAATAGACCCGAACGACGCCGACCTTTTTAATAACCTTGGCATTTATTATGACAAAATGCGTCTTTATGAAGATGCAATTGCCTGTTACAAAAAAAGTATTGAAATATATCCACAACACACACAAGCACATAATAATTTAGGGGTAATATATACCAAAGAAAGAATATTAGATGAAGCAATCCGGGAATTTACCAAAGCAATCTCAATAAATCATTATTACCCTGACGCACACAGTAACCTTGGCATCGCATATTACCGAAAGGGCGCTATGGATCTGGCGGAACGTGAATTCCTGACTGCGATTTCTATGGAACCAAATCACGCAAAGGCCCATAACGGACTTGGCATCCTCTATAACGACAGGCAGCAATTTGACAATGCCATTCATGCATTTCAAACTGCCGTAAAAATCAAACCCGATTACGCAAACGCCCATATGAATCTGGGCGCTCTGCTGCTGAAACACAAAAAAGACAAACATGCGGCATTATTTCATCTTAAAGAAAGCATAAAACTCGATCCGCAACAAGACCAGGCTACCGGCATAAACAAACTTATACAACAACTTGAACAGGCAAACTAAACGTAATTTCTCAATAAGTTGAGACTGTGCAATCGGCAGTCGGCAAATTGCAGACTGTGGACTGTAGAAATTATTATAAAAACATCAACTTATTGAGAAGTTATCAAAAGGACAAAAGCAATATTTTACACTGTCCCCTGTTCAGCATTCGCTCTCGTTCCCAAGCTCCAGCTTGGGAATGTGATTGTTTGAGAAGCTCCGGCTTCGCATGGAAAAAAGAATAAAACCATGCTATCCATATATTTGAAAATCTATTTCATGCTTCGTTAAATCGTTAAATCTCCCGGTAGTGGGGGTAAGGGGGGATGCTAATCCCTTTAACTTTGAACCGAATATGCTTACCAAAGGGAAGCGAGAGCTTCCAATGCAATTGCGTTCCCAAGCCGGAGCTTGGGAACGAGCGTTTTTGCTTTTTCAAAAAACTAAAGTGTTACAAAGTTTTACATTATTATAAAAACATCAACTTATTGAAAAGTTACAACTAAACGATCAAAAGGACAAAGGCAATATTTTAGACTGTCCCCTGTTCAGCATTAAATACCTCTACCAGCCTTCTTTTTAAATACGTATATCTTTTACATGGTTTGTCATTTTTTACTGCGATTGCCAATGCCTTTTTTGTACCTATTAACACCACCAATTTCCTTCCCCTGGTTATTCCTGTATACAAAAGATTTCTTTGCAAGAGCATATAATGTTGCATATGAACAGGCAGTATAACAACAGGGTACTCACTCCCCTGGGATTTATGAATCGATACCGCATACGCCAGCACTATTTCATCGAGTTCTTTGTAATCATATACAACCTCCCCTCCGTCATAATTTACGGTAATTTCCTGATATTCATCATCTATCTCAACAATAAACCCTATATCACCGTTATATACATCTTTTTCATAGTTATTTACTATTTGCATAACCTTATCATGTTTTTTAAATTGTCTTGTGCCTTTTATTAATTCAACAGGAGATTTATTGAGGGCATTTTGAAGGGTGTTATTTAAATGATGTACCCCCAATACCCCCTTATTCATTGCCGTTAACACCTGGATATCCTTAATGGCATCAAACTGAAATCTGCCGGGAATCCGTTCTTTACATAACGAAACGATTTCGTTTATTATTTTTTCAGGGTCTTCAAGCTGAATAAAATAAAAATCCTGAAGTCTGTCCTTTTCAAAAGTAAGTACCGGCATATATCCGCTGTTTATCCGATGAGCATTCATCACCACAACGCTTTCTTTCGCCTGACGAAAGATCTCATTGAGATGAACGTAAGGCACAACACCAGACGTTATGATATCATTTAAAACATTTCCCGCCCCTATCGAGGGAAGCTGATTTACATCACCGACGAGGATCAGGGTTGCATCCTTCCGGACAGCCTTCAAAAAATGGTACATAAGTATCGTATCCACCATTGATACTTCATCCACGATAATTACATTTGCGTCCAGTGGATTTCTCTCATTTTTCCTGAAACCCCCTTCCTGTGGGTTTATCTCCAATAATCTATGAAGCGTTTTCGCCTCATGTCCCGTCATCTCAAACATTCTCTTCGCCGCCCTGCCCGTTGGCGCAGCTAATATTACACGAAACCCTGATTTATCATAAATTCTGATAATTGTTTTTATAATCGTGGTCTTACCCGTGCCAGGCCCTCCTGTAATGACAAATACCTTTTTATCTACCGCCCCTTTTACCGCCAGGAGTTGTTTTTCTGCAAGGCGAATACCAAACTCTTTCTGAACCCAATCAACGGAGGTATCCATGCCCATCAGATATGTCCGCTTTCCTTTTTGCATAAGGTCATTGAGCATTTCCGCTATTCCTTTTTCTGATACATAACATTTTGCAAGATATATCGCCTTGTTATTGGCCGTTATTTCATCATTTTCATTACAGTCTTCAATTACTATCCTCTTCTCAAACGCAATGGTTCCAAATGCACGGATAATAAGGTCGCGTTCTACCTCAAGCACCTTCCTGCATTCCTCCGTCAATAATTCGTAAGGATAGTACACATGGCCTTCGTTTAATAATTTTTTCAGAACATACAAAATGCCCGCTTCAGCACGCAATATTGAGTCCTTCGCAATGCCCATATTTTCAGCAATTTTATCCGCGGTAATAAACCCGATACCAAATACTTCCATTGCCAGCCGGTACGGGTTCTCTTTTACAATACGGACAGACTCCCTGCCGTACTGTTTAAATATCTTTGCCGCATATGCAGAGCTTACTCCGTTGCTTTGAAGAAAAAGCATTACCTCCTTTACTTCTTTTTGTTCCGTCCATGCGGTTTTGATCATCGCAATGCGCTTTTCTCCAATGCCTTCCACCTGTTTTAGCTGTTCTATTGAATGTTCAATAATATCAAGTGAGGCCACTCCAAAGCGGGACACGATTCTTTTTGCCATTACCGTCCCAATGCCTTTAATAAGCCCTGAACCAAGGTATTTTTCAATACCCTTTGCAGTTGCGGGGGTCACCGGTTCGTAAGAACTCACTTTAAATTGTTCTCCATATTTCGGATGACAATACCAATGCCCCCGAAGATTTACTGTTTCGCCTTCAGTAACCGATGCCAGGTTGCCGATAAAGGTAATGACCTCCTTATGATTATTTACCTTCATTTTGGCAATAGTGTATCCCGTATCTTCGTTGCGATAGGTAATTCTTTCTAATTGCCCCTGAATGACAGATTCTATGGTCATATTCTGTTACTCTACAAAAACATTGTAACACTTTAGTTTTTTTAAAAATTCCAATACTCGCCGTGTAGGGTCAAAGCATTTGCCCGTTTGGGTATGAACGCATTTATGACAGTTTACATCAAATGCTTCGCCCCTGCTTTTTCAAAAAGCTAAAGTGTTACTAAAATATTACGTACTATTTCCCTACAACATGATATGATAGCGATGAAAATGTTAATTTAAAAAATCCTTGTATTTCAGATAGTTTGATTTTAGCATGTTTTTTGTAACATTTTGTAACATTTTAGATATTAGCCTTGTATTATCCTTCACTATTTTTAAAGCGTTTAAACAATGATACCTTGTAATAAATGCAGCCAGCATATTGGCGAACGTCTCTGTATTGGACTGGGAGACTGGCTTTGCCCGAAGTGTTGTGGACAATATCGCATTGTTGACATAAATTGCTGGAAGTATTGTCCCTTCTTTTTTAAAGAAGAAATCCCCGTCAATGCTGAAAAACAGAAACAATAACTGATTACCCGGGAAAAACCGCAGAAAACATTTACGGACGAAAACGATAATCGCTGCTTTAACAAAAGCATGTAATGAGAGGAGCGTTTTCCCCCTGGTATGCGGAGAAACCATTTTCAAAATTACCCGGCAAACGCCACATGGCAAATCAACGGTCACGGATAATAACACTTCTTACGGACTTCGGAATTCATGATGCTTATACCGGCATTATGAAGGGAGTGATTGCCGGGATTAATCCGCATGCCAACATCATCGATCTGTGCCATATGATTCCGCCACAAGACGTTTTTCGCGGGGCATATATACTGTACACCTCTTACCAGTATTTTCCAAAAGGAACTATACACATTGCCGTTATTGACCCCGGCGTTGGCAGTGAAAGAAACATACTCTGTGCAGAATGCAAAGGACACCTGTTCCTTGCCCCGGATAATGGTTTATTGAGTTTTATCCTTCAAAAAGAAAAGACTAAAACCATCACACGTGTGACAAATACCAAATTTTTCCTGCCGGGGCAAAGCAATACCTTTCATGGACGGGACATCTTCGCACCGGTAGCGGCACATCTGTCACTTGGCATCTTACCCGATCAGTTAGGCAGGAAAATCAATCAGTTCCGTCAGATTGACATGCCAAATCCCGTATTTGCAAAAGAAAACAGAAGGATTAACGGAACCATTCTCTCTATTGACCATTTTGGCAACCTCATTACCAACATCACAGAAAAAGACATAGATAATTTAGAAACAACCACAAACAATCTAATTTTAACGGTAGACAATGAGAAAATAAAGGGCTTAAGTAATACCTATGCCGATGTAAAAACCGGCATGCCACTTATGTTTATAGGAAGTGCGGGGTTTTTAGAAATATCAGTAAATCAGGGAAATGCCAAAAAACATTTCAGGGCAAAACAAGGCCACAAGGTTTACCTCGATGCTTGAACAAAAAGAAACCCACCTATCTATAATACTTTAGTTTTTTGAAAACTTCCAATAATCGCGAGGTATTCTCAAATTCTGTTACGCAGGTTAAAAGGGTAGCTGCTCTGATAAATGAGATTGCTTCCGCTTCAGAAGAACAAAGCAATGGCATTCAGCAGATGGATCAGGTAGTGCAAAAAATGCCGCAACTGCAGAAGAGGCTGCTTCGGCAGGAGAAGAATTGACGGCGCAAGCCCAGGAACTTAATGCCCTTGTAAAAACAATATCCCTCGAAGTCAATGCAAGCGAAGGGGAACACCATTAGCCTGAGTCCTCAATCGGCAATCTGCAATTTGCAATTTGCCGACTGCATAATGGTGAAATCCGAAATGCGAAATACGAAGCAAATTCCAAACTTCAACTGTTCAAAACCGGGTTTTTTTCATTGGGATTTTGTATTTTTGAATTTATTTCGGACTTTGTATTTCGTACTTCAAATTTTTTATCTAACGCATGTTTGGTTCTGGTTATACCAACTTAGGTACTGAATCATTTTTTCTTATCCAAACAGGCGGTGATCCTGTTTTTGCCATTTTTCTTCGATTCTAATAATGCCTTATCTGCACGTCCAATAAGACCGCTCCTGTTTAAGTTATCTATTGATGGTTTCGTTTCCGCCACACCAATGCTTATTGTTACTTTATATTGTTCTTTATTATCGGCAAAGACATGCTCTGCAACCCTTTGGCGCAGTCTCTCTGCAACAATCAAGGCGCCTTCCAGATCTGATTCAGGCAAGACTATTGCAAATTCTTCTCCCCCGTAGCGGGCGAGTATGTCATAAGTTCTGATTCCCTTTTTCAATAAATCGCACAATTCCTTTAAAATAAAATCACCTGCCTGGTGGCCATAGTTATCGTTAAATTTTTTAAAATTATCCACATCGAGCATGATTAAACAAAAAACGCCCTTTTTCCTTTTTGTTCTATTAAGTTCCCTTTCAAGAAATATTTGTAAATACCGATGATTATATACTTCCGTTAACCCGTCTATATTGGCAAGACTTTCAAGCCACTTATTTTTTATCTCAAGCTCCCTGGCCGCTTTCTGCATTTGTATTTTTGCATTGACAAGTTCTTTATTCATTTGATCATACGTCAGATTTATTCCACTGAGAATGGTATTTGCTTCAATCAATATCTCCTCAATAGATTTTGGCTTCTTAATATAAAACCCAAAATAGTTTGCATTATGCACCACCTCCAGGTCAACTTTATCCAATATATCGTCAATTACTGCCTTGCTAAAACCCAAATTAACCTTCATTTCCTTAATAAATGTATCATAATATTTATTCGGCTCATTAGAATATAAAATGTTGGATACCAACCCTGAAAAATAAATAACATTTGTGTAAAGTTGTGCCTTTTTATCATCTCCTTTGTTCTTTTCCGGAAAATGGTGATGTTGAATGGGAACTGATAATATATCCGGGAAGCACCAGTTCTTTGTAATCTCATAGCCTATTTGTGCGTGGTCTATACCGATAATTTGCTGCTCAATCTCAATAATGTTTTTTTTACTATTTTGCGCCTCTTTAGCGACCTGATCGTATAATTCTGGGTGTGTGCTCGCTATAATTAATTTGCCAATATCTTTTAAAAGTCCCGCAATAAATATCTCCTCAAGATCATTATTATCAATTTTATTCTTAATCAACCTGGCAACAACTGCGGTAGCAAGAGATTTCACCAAAAAATCTTCATACATGAATAATTCCGCCTTATTGCCTCCTTTAATTGAGAGAAATGAAAAGGAAAGAACCAGGCTCCTTATAGCATTGATTCCGATACATGATATTGCTTGCTGTATGGTGCTTATTTTATATGCAAAACCATAATAGGCAGAATTAGCAATCTTTAATACTTTCGCAGAAAGCGAAACGTCTTTTGATAACATACCTGCTATTTCTTTTACAGACGTTTCCTCTTTTGATGTAAGGGAAATAATTTCTGATGCTACGGAAGGTAATGTTGGCAGGTCTGGCGATTTTAGTATATCCTTTAAAATATCTTCTTTTTTCATATCAATACTCCACTATTAATGTATAGGGCGTTTGCAAAACGGACCTTTTTGGCCACTTAATACTTATAGTTAGCGCATGGATACACTGCACAAACATCAATAGCATTGGAATTTCTTAAAAACATAAATTGTTACTATTTACCGTAAAATATATTTTTCAATTTTTACCTAAATCCTGCAAACGATTTTCGCAATGCGAAAACCAGTATTTTCCACTACCAAGATTGGCAAAAAGCGATAACAGATATCCGTTTTTTAGCAATTGTGGTAGCGCTATTGTACTACTTTAAACAAAAAGACATGGGAAATTGTCGGAAACGTGCTCTCTGATGCAATGAAAATCAAGATAGGGATGTACTGTCTCCATCTGCGGTATACTTACCACTCTCAAAAGACTAAAAAACGAAATACAACGTCGGTTTTCTACTGAAAAACTACATCCAGTGACATGCGTTCCCACTTTTCCCATTCCTCCTGATGGAGAAATTTCTCCGGCAATTTTAATGTCATCTGCCGGCTTCTCTCCACCAGTTTCCCTGCCACACGGATTAACCACAGTCTCATCGTCTTTACTTCCCACTGTTGTATCACTCCACCACTGAGCAATCCCATCCACTTCAAAAGATTATACGCTAACACCGCACACTGAAATAGCGCAGCATTGGCCAAAAATTCACCCGTACGTATGTGCCCCGCATTCATCTGTCCTTTACTCTCTTCTATCAAAGTCTCGCAGGTAGCCCTCTTTCCATAACAACGATGCGCTTCCATCGGACTTAACCGCTCCGTTGTAACGTAACAAAAATACTCATACACGGACACTTCTACTAATTTCTTTTCTCTTTTGACCAATTGCCGCACTGCCACAAAACGTCTCGCACGATCCCACCCTGCACATCGATACCAAAATTCAGCCTGTTCCCATCCTGGCTCCCCTTTCACCTCATTCCATTTCTGCCCTTCAAGCAATCCTTCCAGATTCTTCAGCTTTACCTTAATCAGATATCCCGCCAATATTGACTCAAGGTATTCAAGTAATTCTCCGGTAAAAAAACCGCTGTCTCCTCGAAATACCACCCTTACCCCCTTATTCATGTACGCCATACATTCCTTCATGAACTCTACTACTCCGTTACTCGTGTAGGCGCTTCCACAGCGGAACCAACTATGTAATACCTCCTTTGTTTCTGCAATAAATGCCATTAAGGGATGATACGCCTTCTGCCCCTTCTTGTGCGGATTATATCCTACCTCTGCACCCTCCTGTTTCCCATATACACCATCTACGGTAGAATCAACATCTATCCATACTTCGCAAAGAGCACTCCTGAGTTTATGGCCTGATCTCACCGCACGCTTCCATATCTTTCCCCTAAACCGGTGGATCACCCCCGTCAGTTCCACTATATCTCCCTGACTCGCCAGCTTCATAATACGTCCTATCGTAGTATCTACAGGTACCTCTTTCCACCCGGACATCTTCTTCAATACCTCATCTGTACACACCTTCATCACCTCTACCATCGATGTCGCCCCTGCTATCAACCCTATCACTACCATTTGTACCGCATCGACAAACTGATACCGGGCATTTGCTCCACGATCCTTATGGACCGCTTCATGGACTCTCTCCCGGAACATCAGCTTACCCATAAAATTCAATACCGGTAAAAGCCCTGCATGTACCGTTAAGCCTTTCCCGCTCATCTCTGCCTTGATTTTCGGTTGTCTTTTGCTGTATTTTTTGCTATATTCTTCATCGAAATGGTGAATCTCCTTTCAGGTGTTTTTGTTATCAATATACCGCCGAATACCTTGGAAATCCTACCATTTCAATCCTATTCCTGCAACAAGGCTTTGCCTTGTTTGCAGGATTTAGGTTTTATTTTCTATTGCCTTATTATACTTTACTATACTTGAAGTTTAGTGCACAAATCCAACTTTTTGTAACACTTTAGTTTTTTGAAAAAGTAGGGGCGAAGCATTTGCCCGTTTGGATATGAACGCATTTATGACAATTTACAGCAAATGCTTCGCCCCTACACTGCGATTATTGGAAACAGTTTAGATTTTTGGAAAAACAAAAATGCTCGTTCCCAAGCTCCGGCTTGGGAACGTAATTGCGTTAGAAGCTCTGGCTTCCATTTAGCCGGCAAGCGAAACTTCGTGTATTATTCGATTCAAAAGAGGTTTTCCAAATATCTTGGGTAACATACAGAAAAACGGGTGCATTCCCGATTGTTTGTAAGCGTTCATGGAGTCGGGGCAAAACAACCCTGACAGGGTTTGAAACCCTGTCAGGGTTAACACTACTGCAACGTTTCATTAAAACATGGCGGAAATCACAAAAAATCGGGAATACACCCCAGAAAAACCTCCAGGCTGACATCATGGGTTCATTCCCTTTTCCATTCGAAGCTGGAGCTTCGCAAACAATCCCGTTCCCAAGCCGGACAGACTGGGTCAAATGAAAAATTTTATCCTATTTTACGACAGGCATTCTCCACTTTAATGGTAAAACAGCACTAAATAGGGTCTAAAACAGGCATAATGCGAGGAGTTGCCCCCACTTTTGAGACAACAAAGTTCATTTGACCCAGTCTGCGGAGCTTGGGAACGAGCGATTTTTTTTCATAGGACTAAAGTGTTACGATTATTGGAATTTTTCAAAAAACTAATGTATTACTACTTTTTAGTAAATAGGCAATTTTGAAATATGGCAAGAAGGAGATACGTGGAATAATGTTTGAAGAGATTCGTAAGGAACAATTGCAGACATGGGACAAGACCTACCTCTGGCATCCTTTTACCCAAATGCAGGAGTACGTGAAGGAAACCCCTCTTGTTATTGCGGAAGGAAAGGGGATTTACCTGAAAGATATTGATGGCAACGAATACATTGACGGGGTTTCCTCTATGTGGTGTAATCTTCACGGCCATCGCAAAAAAGAAATCGATGACGCCATAAAGGCACAGCTTGACAAAATCGCGCACAGCACCTTTTTAGGCCCTACCAATATCCCCGCTTCAGAACTTGGTAAAAAACTTATCGAAATCGTACCAAACGGTTTAAGCAAAGTGTTTTACTCTGACAATGGCTCCACCGCAAATGAAGTTGCCCTGAAAATGGCCTTTCAATATTGGCAGCATAAAGGCAGAAGAGATAAAACACAATTCATTGCATTACAGTATGGGTATCATGGAGACACTATAGGCACGATGGCGGTGGGCGGGATTGATATATACCATAAAGTATTTAGCCCCCTTTATTTTAAAACACATTTTGCACCTTCTCCTTATTGTTATCGCTGTCCATTAAATAAAATTCCGGAAGATTGCAGCATGGAATGTCTCGGTACACTGGAAAAGATTTTACAGGAACATGCGGATAATGTCGCTGCAATGATTATGGAACCCCTTGTACAGGGTGTAGGCGGTATGTTAATGCATCCAAAGGGCTATCTGGCAGGAGTCAGCAAACTATGTAAGCAATACGATGTACTACTTATTCTGGATGAGGTAATGACGGGATTTGGACGAACGGGAAAAATGTTTGCCTGCGAACACGAATGTGTCGTCCCCGACCTTATGCCTCTGTCAAAAGGGATTAATGGCGGATATATGCCTCTGGCGGCTACGCTTGCAACGCAGGAAATATATGACGCCTTTTTAGGAGAATATACCCATTTGAAAACCTTCTTTCATGGACATACCTATACAGGGCATCCCCTCGGATGTGCAGCGTCCCTGGCAAGTATACACCTCTTCGAAAAAGAAAACATTCTGGAAAATTTACAGCCGAAAATAAAGCACCTGAAAGAGAAGTTATCATCTTTCAAGGTATTAAAACATGTCGGTGAAATACGGCAGTGTGGTTTAATCGCCGCAATTGAATTAGTAAAAGATACGAAAACAAAAGAACCTTATTCATGGGTTGAACGCATAGGAATACAAATCTGTCTTGAGGCAAAGAAACAGGGGGTATTAATACGTCCATTAGGCCATATCATTGTCATCATGCCGCCGTTGATTATTACCACTGCTGAATTGGACAGATTACTTGGCGTTATTTACGAGTCTATACGGACGGTTACGGAAAAAGTGTAAAAAAGAATTGTTATTAATTAAGGAGAAATGGTTGTGACTGCAGGATGCTTTGTGACAGGAACAGATACAGGTGTCGGCAAGAGCATTGTTGCGGGAGGGCTGGCCGCTCTTTTGAAAAACAGCGGTTGCAATGTGGGAGTTATGAAGCCTGTTGCTACAGGAGGCAAATACCATAACAATAGGTTGGTATCGGACGACGCGCTATTTCTTATGTCAGCAGCGGAAATTGATGACGACTATGAACTCATCAACCCCATATGTTTTGAACAACCCATTGCGCCCACAATTGCGGCTCAATTAAATAATACCACAATAGACCTGGAAAAAATCAGACATGCCTTTGATATCCTCTGTAAACGGCACGATTTTATGATTGTCGAAGGTGTAGGCGGTTTGCTTGTCCCTGTAAATGAACACTATTTTATCATTGATTTAGCCCGCGAATTTAAACTCCCCCTGATAGTTGTCAGCCGGCTCTCTCTCGGAACAATAAACCATACCCTTCTCACCCTGTCATATGCCCGTGAACATGGCGTAAACATAAAAGGAATAATCTTTAACGACCATGCGGATACCAATGACTGCCTGAAAAACTATACGGTGAAAGAGATCAAAAGATTTACAAATGTACCTGTACTTGGCACCATACCCTTTGATAAACGGCTTGATGTTGAAAATTACCATAAAGAAACCGTATTAAAAATTTTTAGTGATAATGTAGACAAAAACATTATAATATGAAACGCCATTGTTTGCCGCATTTTTGTAGCTTTTTGTGGAGGAATTATCATGCCGCCCGTAGGTGAAAGGGTTGATAACCTGGAACAAATACTCGCAGAGTTCATCAGGAACGTTGGCAATGCACAAATGCAGACGGAGAGGGAAATCCGTGAGTTTAAGGACGAAATGCAACGGGACAGGGAAAACTCCAAAATCGAAATGAAGGTATTCAGGGAGGAGATGCAACAAGACAGGGAAAACTTCAAAAATGAGATGCGGAATTTCAGAGACGAAATGCAACATGATAGAGAAAACTCTAAAATTGAAATAAAAGAATTCAGGGAAGAGATGCAACAGGACAGAGAAAACTCCAAAAACGAAATGACTGAATTCAAGGAGGAGATGCGGAAAGACAGGGCAAGGGCATTTAAACAATGGGGAGAAATCACCAACAAAATGGGCACGTTGGCAGAGGATTTTGTAGCCCCAAACGTTGGGGAAATCGCCATGCGGTATTTCTGCTGTGAGGAAGGCAGCGAAGAAGATTTCATGGTCAGAAGATTTAAAAGAAAGCCAAAAACGAAGAGCAAGAGAAGAGAGTTTGACGTAATTGCAGTGTATGATACCAAAATTATTCTTGTAGAAGTAAAATCCACTCCCAGAATACAGTACATAGATGATTTTGCGGAAACTTTAAAGGAAGTGTACGAGTACTTTCCAGAATATATAAACAAAAAGATCATTCCTGTTTTTGCATCCCTTTATTTACCAGATGAAGTAATTGCATACCTCACAAAGAAAAACATTTTTGCAATGGCAATCAGAGATGACATGATGGATTTGATGAATTTCGGGGAAGTACATCAGGCCAGGGCAAACACATAATAATCGCTGTAAAATCAACGAGATATTTCCAACGTGTTCTGTTTTGCAACCCATGAGTTTATTCGGGGAATAGCACTCTGTATGACTATCCGCCAACTCCTTGTTTTTTATGTTGGAATCCAGGTGAGCAATGGTGAAATAAATAGGGTGTATTCCCGATTTTTTGTGATTTCCGCCATGTTTTAATGAAACGTTGCAGTAGTGTTAACCCTGACAGGGTTTCAAACCCTGTCAGGGTTGTTTTTGCCCCGACTCCATGAACGCTTACAAACAATCGGGAATGCACCCAAATAAATACTAGTACATCGTTTCGTTAAAATGTGTACGTAAAAAAATGTCATTGCGAGTAGTGGAGTGACGAAGCAATCTCTTGTTCCCAAAAAACTTAAGATTGCTTCGCTGTCGCTAGCAATGACGGTATCAATGTAGATATTTTAATGAAACGCTATACTAGAAAACGGTGGTTTTTAGTTTGAGAAAGTTTTTAAAGGCTTAATTAATTTGGAGTAAAAATAGATGAAAACTCAGTTAGAACTTGCACGCGATGGTGTTATAACGGAAGCCATGAAAGAGGCTGCTGTATATGACGACGTCACCCCGGAATTTATCCGAGAAGGCATTGCAAAAGGACAGATCGTTATTTATGGAAATCCGAACAGAAAGGCGCGTGTGATTGGCATCGGCAAGGGACTCAAAACAAAGGTAAATGCCAGCATCGGCACTTCCCCCGATATTATTGACGCCGAGATGGAAGTGAAAAAGGCGCAAACCGCTGAAAAATACGGTGCGGATACACTGATGGAGCTTTCAACAGGCGGTGACTTGGTCAAAATCAGAAAACGGGTGTTGGACTCCATTTCTCTTACAGTAGGTACCGTGCCCCTTTACCAGGCGGCAATAGAAACCAATAAGAAAAAGGGTTCTGTAGTACACATGGAGGCTGATTTCCTCTTTGATGTTATAGAACAGCAGGCGGAAGAGGGTATTGGTTTTATGGCTATCCACTGCGGCATTAATTTAATCACCTTAGAGCGATTAAGAAGGCAAGGTTATCGTTATGGCGGCCTGGTGAGCCGCGGCGGTTCGTTTCTGACCGCATGGATGAATCATAATAAAAAAGAGAATCCCCTCTATGAACAGATCGACCGTCTTATTGATATTATGAAAAAACACGACGTTATTCTCAGCCTTGGAAATGGCTTACGGGCAGGAGCAGTTCATGACAGTACTGACCGCGCACAGATACAGGAACTTATTATCAATTCCGAAATTGCGGAATATGCCCAAAGCAAAGGGGTTCAAATTATCGTTGAAGGACCTGGACACATCCCCATCGATGAGATCGAGGCAAACGTTTTGATACAAAAACGACTCAGCAACAACGCCCCTTTCTACATGCTTGGCCCTATTACTACCGATATAGCCCCCGGATATGACCACATTTCATCTGCCATTGGCGCTGCCTTATCTTCACGTTACGGCGCAGACTTCATTTGCTACGTTACACCGCCTGAACACCTTGCCCTTCCAGGACCTGACGACGTGCGTGAAGGCGTTATGGCCGCTCGTATCGCCGCCCACGTAGGTGATATGGTAAAACTAAAAGACAAGGCGAAAAACTTAGACCTCAAAATGGGTATTGCACGCAGAGACCTCGACTGGAAGACTCAATACGAAACAGCCATCACCAAGGAACGTGCACAGGAAATTCGCAATAGCCGTCCTCCCATGGATGAGGATACATGCACAATGTGTGGCAGTCTGTGTTCACTCAAAGGTGTGATGAAATACTACGAAGAAGACCTGAATAAAAGCCGCAAGAAAAGCGCTGCCACTGCAGCATTTTGAACCTGAAGGTCAAAAGCATAACGATTTTTTGCTATCAGTCATAATTATCACTACAGCGACATATTATTCTTACGCCCTGCTCAATAATTATGCCTGGTATATTAATCCTGTCAGGGTTGTTTCGTTAATTATTGCAAATTTCAAAAGGATCTATTGCCTTGTCGATTGTCTTGCTCGAACACCCACGTTTAAATAATTCAGTCCGATGTGAGGAAGTAGTGAATGCCCCGTTATCAGCATGCCTGTTTACAGGATATATTGCCTCTGTTTTACGGGAAAACAAGCTTACGGTCGAAGTTGCCAATGCACATCTTTATGACTGGTCAATAGAAGAAACCATTACACATATCATCGCAAACAAACAATTACAGCTTCTGTGTGTCCATACCGTATATCTGTGGGAAAGGACCATGGATATATTTGATATGCTCTCAACACTGAAAACGGCGAATGAAGCCTTACACATCAATCTCTACGGTTATTTTCCCACGTTTGCTTATAAAAATATTCTTACTGATTATCCATTTGTTGATTCTGTGACGGTTGGCGAACCTGAATTTACAACCCTTGACCTTGCAAGAGGTATTGTATCGGGAAATCGTACTTCAACGGAAATCCAGGGAAGCAATACATTATTAAAAAAGAAGAGAAACCCCCTCTCTTGCCCCCCCCTTGCGAATCCGGGGAATGAGGTAAGAAGAAGTGTATTCCCTGATGGAATGAATATTGCCGGGCTTGCTTCCAAGGATAAAGACGGGAGGGTCGTTTTTACGCCCAGGCCTCCTATCCATAATTTAGACCAGCTACCCTATCCTTGCCGGCAGGATGTTACTCTCTGTCAGAAAAAGGGTATTGTTACGTATATACAAGGAAGCCGGGGATGTTACGGGCATTGTGCCTTTTGCTACCTGAATCCCTTTTATGAGCAAACAAGCCTATGGCGCGGCAGAAGCGCAAATAATATATTTGATGAAATCTTCAAATTACACACCAAATACTCTATTGAAAACTTCTATTTTTCAGATGCTAACTTTTTTGGCCCCGGGAAATATGGAAGTGAACGTGCGTCTGCCCTTGCGGATCTTATTCTTGCAAACGGTTTAAATATCCGATTCGGCTTTGAATGCCGCGTCAACGATATTGAAGAAAAAACAATAGAAAAACTGGTCATGGCAGGACTTGCCAATGTATTTCTTGGTCTGGAAAGCGGCGATGACAATTCTCTGAAACGATTTAAAAAACACACAACTTCTGAGGAAAATAAAAAGGCTATTCGTCTGTTAAGAAATTACGGAATAGAGCCAACCTTTGGTTTTATTATGTTTGAACCACATGCTACCATGCAAAGCATACGCAATAATTTTGAATTTCTGAAAGAAACAGGCATTATGACTTCACCAGCAGTCACCGCTCATTTGCTCCACCACAGGCAAACAGTTTTCCAGGGAACGCCTGCATATCAATCAATGATGCAATCGCAGACAAAACTTGATGACTCATTTTCACCCTATGAAATCTTTTATAAAATAAAGGATTTAAAGGCGGATGCATTTTCCGTAATTATTACAAACATATGCAAAGATATTTTAGCCCTCTTGCCTCATACCTTTGTTGAATGCAACGACATGTTATCGGATACCCGCTTTGATTATCCTTTATTAAAAAAATTAAACGACGCATTGATCACCGCATTTGAAGATATCCTGCATAAATTCGAAAGTGCCTCCATTGTTCCCAACGGTGAATATTTTCATTCCACACACAGGGAAATAATAAACGATATTCAATCATTACTGTTGCATGCAAATGCCTTACATGAGACCAAATGAATATAAATTCATCACTATCCTTTACCCCATTTTAAACAGGAACGATTCATGAATGAAATAAATCATTTACAATTTGAGTACTTACTTCAACTCAGCTCCGCCTACTGGAAGTCACAAGTACTATTTACCGCAATAGAATTAGATATCTTCACCGCCATTGGCAATAAACATTTAGCCGCAGAAGAACTCGCGCATAGCATTAATGCAAATGCAAAGGCAACGGAAAAGATACTCGACGCCCTTGTTTCACTCGATCTCCTTGTGAAACAGGAAAAGCTTTATCAAAATTCACCAATAGCGAATTCCTATCTCATCAAAGGGAAACCCTTTTACCAGGGTAACGCCATCCACCATTTTAACAATATCGCTGAAAACTGGACTATGCTGTCCCAAACGGTGAAAACTGGAGAGGCGGTCGTGTTAAAAGATTTGCCGGAAGAGGCAGACCCGCATGATTTAAAAGACTTTATTACCGCAATGCAAAATATTGCATCGGTAAAATCACACGATATATGCGCCACAATACCTTTAAAGAACCCTAGAAATATGCTTGATATTGCCGGAGGCCCGGGCACGTATTCCATCGAATTTGTAAAGAAATATCCTGAATTGCACGCGGTAATCTTTGACCTGAAACACGTAACAAAATTAACACATGATTTTATTCAGGCCGCAGGGTTACAGGAAAGGATAAAAGTACAGGCGGGAAACTGCCTTGAAGATGATTTTGGCACTAATTGTTACGACACAATTCTCGTTTCCAATTTATTACACATATACAACCCTGAGAATAATATAACAATACTCAAAAAATGCTGGAAGGCATTGCAAAATGAGGGCACGTTAATTATTCATGAATTTGTTCTTGATGAAACAAAAACACATCCTCAGTTTGCCGCACTTTTTAGTCTTAATATGCTCATCGGTACACAGGAAGGGGCGTCTTATAGCGAGACAGAGTATCGTTCCTGGCTGAAAACAGTTGGTTGTAACAAAATCACACGCACCGATCTGCAATCAAACTCTTCGTTAATTATTGGCAAAAAATAAACAATCGTAATGACCGAATAAAATAAAGTAACGGATTTCATCCTCCTTCACAAGCAACAGTTCATGGAGGGCTCATAATAAAAAAGAATTGCAAAAACGTTTTTATGACCAATAAGGGCAAAAACGTTACTGGTTCAAATTACTTGAAATAAGTCCTTTTATTTGATAACTTAGCACACATTTTCCCGCGATTTATACTATTGTTTTAAATTACATGTATGAATAGTGAATTTTTGTAGCAATTTAGTTTTTTTCGAAAAATTCCGATAATAGGGATGTTTGTCACATATCGTAGAATTTTTTTAAATGGGCAATCCATCTAACACTTTTATCAAGAAGAAAGGAGAAAGTAGAAAGTAGAGATTTACCACTGATTACTAGCTATTTTATTTTGTTTTACCGCTTATTTATCATAAGGAAAGGGGAATTTGATGATAAAAAAACGCTTTTTAGGGCTACCTTTAGTATCTGTTTTACTTTTTACAATGACATTCTTATGTATAAACGATCATATCGCTTATGGTCAATTGCCACAGCCAACAAGAACTCAGCCTCAACCAGGATTTTCTCCAAGGCCTCAGCCTACTGGCACTCAGCCGCAACCAGGATTTTCTCCAAGGCCTAGGCCTACTGGCACACAGCCTCAACCGGGATTTTCTCCACGACCTCAGCCTACTGGCACTCAGCCTCAACCGGGATTCTCTCCACGGCCTCAGCCTACTGGCACTCAGCCGCAACCAGGATTTTCTCCAAGGCCTAGGCCTACTGGCACTCAGCCTCAACCGGGATTCTCTCCACGGCCTCGGCCTACAGGCACCCAGCCTCAACCAGCACCTACACCTGGTGTTGTAACTCCTCAAATATCGGGTGGATGGTCTCATTCGTTAGCACTAGACTCCGAAGGAAAGTTATGGGCGTGGGGACTTAATGAAGACGGGCAGTTGGGCGATGGCACAAACGACAGCCAAACAACCCCTGTAGCTGTTCAAATAAATGCTCTTACTACCATTACTGCCGTAGATTGTGGTGGAGATCATAGTATGGCGCTTGACTCACTCGGCAGAGTTTGGGCATGGGGTTATAACGGTGACGGAGAGCTTGGCGGTGGAACAACGGAGAATAACAGTAATGTTCCCGTTCCCGTTCCCGTACCTAACCTTACCGATATAATTGCCATTTCTGCCGGAGGCGAATACAGTATTGCTTTATCATCTGACGGTTCTGTTTTAACATGGGGTGCAAACAGTGACGGGCAGCTCGGCAATGGCAATACTGACCAGAATAGCGTTCCTACTAAAATAAGCAGCCTACCATTGATGAAAGGAATTTCTGCCGGAGAAGCTCATAGTCTTGCCGTAACAGAAGACGGCTTTGTTTATGCCTGGGGATTAAATGATGAAGGGCAAATTGGCAATGGCGAAAAGAGCGCGGACAATCCTGTTTTAAATCCTGTACAAGTTCAAGGATTGACTGATATTGATGCAGTTTGCGCAGGAGCCACATTCAGTTTGGCGCTCGGCATTGACGGAAGGGTATGGGCATGGGGACTTAATGATGAAGGACAATTAGGTGATGGCACGAATACCAACAGCACCACACCCGTAGAAGTTACAAACCTTGCAAAAATTTCCGCAGTTGCCTGTGGAAGTGACCACAGCCTTGCAATACGAAATGGCAAAGTAAAATCCTGGGGATTAAACGATGAAGGACAGCTTGGCGACGGTTCAACGAGAAGCAGTTCTGCACCTCTTGACGTTACCGGTTTGTCGGACATCGTATATGTTGCAGCAGGAGAATCTCATAGCCTGGCAATCACCTCAAAAGGCAACATATATGTGTGGGGATTAAATGGAGATGGTCAATTGGGCGATGGGACGAACAGGAGCAGCAGGACGCCAAAAACGATTGATTTGAATCTCGGCGTGACTGCAGTTGAAGGTCCCGGGGAATGCGAAACAGACGACATTGAAGCAGACCCAAAAAAGTTAAAGCTCAAAGTCGGAAAAAGCACAGAAGTAACATTAACATTAACGGGAGAAGATGGTTGTCTGGTTGAAGGAGAAAGTATTACGGTAAAACTGAATTCATCCGGAAAACGACGTGTTTCTATCTCTCCGAGCAAGCTAACATCAGACGAAAATGGCAATGCATCCTTTACCGCTACCGCAAATGCGAAAGGCAAAGCCAAGATCACTGCCAAAGCCGGCAGCAGTAAGGTGAAAATAAAGGTAAAAGTTAAGGAATAACCGTTTTACCTTGCAAGTAATTTAAAAAAGGGGTATTTCATTTAAAATGAAATACCCCTTTTTGTTTATGCCTTTTCTCCAAATAATCTCTAAACAGACAGATTTTTAATCTGCATCATGATTTCATTCGTGATTTCAACCACTCTTTCCCTGTCATCCTTCCCTATTCCCACATTCTCAAAAGTAACGGGTAGTCCAAAGTATATTTTAATTTTTGTTCTTTTGGGTATCTTTGCCCCTTTTGGTAATGCTTCATATGTACCTGCTATGAATGCAGGCACAACCGGGGCGCCACTTTTAAGCACAAAGAAACCTATGCCCGGGTTTCCCGGTTGCAATATTCCTTCCTTACTAACGCCGCCTTCCGGAAAAATCCCTAAAACACCTTTTTTTTTAAGCACACCTAACCCCTCTCTTATTGAAGAAGTATTTGGTCCGCTCTGCCGCACACAAATACAATGTAACAACTTGAAAAACCATTTCAACTTCCCTTCATAATACAACTCGGTCATTAAAAACGAAATACGCCTCGGAAACATTGCCTGAAGCACAATTGGGTCCATATAGCTGAAATGATTTGCCGCAACGATAAGCGGGCCGGTACGAGGTATGTAATCCTTATTTACCGATTCTATCTGATAAATTGCCTTTAACAAAACAATACCCAGGAGCTTTAAAATCAGGAAAAAACACTCGTTTAAAATACTCACATCCTCTCTCTTTCTCCTTAGTAAAATAATCTTTTTAAAAAAATCGCGGTATTTGCCGCATATTGTAGTGGCGAAGCATTTGCTATAAATTGTCATAAATGCATTCATACCCAAACGGGCAAATGCTTCGCCCCTACTTTTTCAAAAAACTAAATTATCACAAAGTGTTACTTTTTTTAAAAAAATCTTTTAAAAACACCGCATAAAACAGTAAATAGAGCGCTGCATTGCATCTTATAAAGCGATATTGTATCATTTGGATATATTCAATCTACTTAATTAAATGCTTAAGCAGCCCAATCTTTTCGCTAGGCAAAGAACAAACCCAAACCCACTTTTTCAAAAAACTAAATTATCACTGGAAAATCAGATAATGTATGAACCTATTGATCGTAAAATACGGGAGTTAGCGGTATCGGAACAACACAAAAATATTGTGCTTACCGCCGGTGCAGGAACGGGGAAAACAACTATCCTCGTACAAAGGATACTCCACCTGCTTCTGGCACATAAAAGCCTCCAATCCGAAGAAAGCCCTATTCTAAAAATTATTGCGTTAACCTTTACAGAAAAGGCGGCAAGTGAAATGAAAATCCGTCTTATGGAGGAACTGGAAAAAATCGTGGCCGCAATGAAAGGTATATGCAGACCAGAAGAAAGCTCACAAGTCAATAATTTTATCTCCGACTTGCAAACCACTTATCACACGACATACAGTGAGATTGAACGCCGGGCAGTACAATCTCTGGCAGATATGGACAAGGCTATGATTTGTACAATTCACAGTTTTGCCGCATATATTTTACGCATGTTTCCGATAGAATCGGGAGTAGCGCCAGGTTTCACCGTTGATGAAGGGTCTGTATTCGAAGATCTTTTTGAGAAAGAATGGTCTGACTGGCTGGAACTGGAATTGTCGCTTACCTCAAAAAATACCGTAACATGGAAAAATGTGCTAACGAGAACCGAGCTGGAAACAATTAAGTCGTTTGCAAAACGTTTATCAGATTTTACGATTCCCTTGGATACGCTGACACAGAAAACCGGCGATCCCGCAGTTCTTGATGTTTTATTAAATTCCTATTGCGACAGTATCAACGCCCTTCTCCTAAAATGCGGGAAACCGGACAATAAACTCTTATTACAACTACAGGAATTTCTTACTATTTTTAATGAACTAAAAACCCAAGGCTTTCATTACTTAAGCAGTTTACATTATAACTTCGGGAAAACAATCTCTAAGGCGAAAAGCGGTTGGGAGGAAGCAGATGTACTTGTTGCGCAGGACATTGTTAAAAAATGCCGTATTCTTTTAAGAAAATTGCAACGTGTTGACGAATCTTTCATTACTACGGCGCTAAACCTTGTTTTGCCATTTTGCAAAACCTTTCGACAAACATATCTGTCCCAGGGATACATCTCATTTGACGGGCTTCTTACCCTTGCCAGAAATTTGCTGCAAAACAACGCTTATCGCTCTATAAGGACATCGCTCAAAAAGAATTTTTCGGCAATCCTCGTGGATGAATTTCAGGATACAGATCCCATCCAATACGATATCATCCTCTTTCTTTCCGAAATGGTAAACCACCACAGCGACACCATACACGGTATTCCACTTGAACCCGGGAAACTCTTTATCGTTGGAGACCCGAAACAATCTATTTACTCCTTTCGCAGGGCGGATATCGAAGCATACGAACACGTTGTCAAACAAATTTGTAATAATGAAGCGCCTCTCAGTCTGCTGGAAAATTTTAGAAGCCATTCCGGTATTGTAAACGCAGTAAACGATCTTTTCGGTGAAAAAATAATTACCGAACAACAAGGGTTACAACCCAAATACATTCCTATTCATGCAAAACGCATTCAGTCAGACCCCTTTCAAAGAATTGAAATTATCAGTGTTTCTGATACAAATGGAGAAGAACTGACTGCAGAAGCGGCAAGAGAGGCTGAAGCGGATTGGATAGCAAAATGGATAAAAAATAATGTCTTTTACGACAATGGAGGAGATACGTCTGCCGATGCTGCTACCTCTTACAAATTGAAATATAAAGACATCGCCTTGCTTTTGCGTTCATTTACACAGATACGGCCCTATGTTGAATCATTTAAAGAACATGACATACCGTTTATTGCAGAAGGGGAGAAATATTTTTATACCACCCAGGAAGTTATTGATTTTATGAATCTTTTGCGGACGATTGAAAACCCTTATGATACCATCGCCCTGGTGGGTACCTTACGTTCGCCCTTCGCCGGTTTGACGGATAATGAAATATATCTCCTCAAGATAAATGACCTTCTCGATTATCGCAAAACAATTTCAGATAACATTGACATAGACGCGACTATAGGCGACTTTTACTCATTTCTCAGGAAATATAATGTACGTTCGCGGATTATACCCGTCTCTCACCTCATTTCAGAAATCATCAATGATCCCCGCTTTGCCGGCATAACAGCAAGCGCATGGCAGGGAGAACAAAAACTTGCGAACCTTAAGAAATTTTACCGGACAGCATGCAAGTTGGAGCAAATTCAGGGTATTTCACTTAAACATTTTATAAACAATATGAAAAAATACATCGATGAGGCAAGAGAAGAAGGAGAAAGCCCGCTTTCCGATGAGACACTAGATGTGGTAAAAATCCTTACTATCCATAAATCAAAAGGGTTGGAATTCCCTGTTGTAATTCTGGGCAATCTGCACGGTGAAGCAAAAAAGGAGAATGAGACCCTGGATTCCGTCGCATTTGACTGGAACACCTCCACCACGGGAATAGTACTTGGCAAAGGGGAGCAACAACTGAGGAATCTGCAGAGCATCATTCTTGAAAACAAAATAAATGAACGTACGTGGGAAGAAGAAAAACGGGTCTTGTATGTCGCCATGACAAGGGCTAAGGAACGGCTGATTCTCACCGGTGCATTAAAGGATAACGACAAATCTTATATTGGATTAATTATGAAATCTTTATCTGATGCGTATGACATATCGCTTAACAACGAACCCGAAACGCCTTCCGGCCATGTCAGGAAAATAGTTTTTGGAAATAGCGAAATATTTCTTGAAAATTTCAACTATACCGGCGCGAGACGCTTTGTTTCAAAAACCGCAGAAAAAACGTGGGATATTGACTGGAATTCATTTGTCCGAATATGGAATGACCGGAAACAATCAATGTTTGCAGAAACAGAAAAACCATTATTTACTTCTCCTTCTGCTTTAAGTGAAGAAATATCACCAGTGCACTATGAAACTCCCACACACAACAAACACATTGATTCTGCGGAAATACAGCAGGAATATGCCGCTGCAATTGGTTCTTTATGCCATCAGATTTTAGAGAAATGGGACTTTCAGGGAACGTTGCAGGCACTTTATGATTTGATAACATCTTCAGTCACAATACATTTCACCAATGCAAGCCTTCACCACACGATAATTCATCTTATAAAAACAGAAGCTGTTACTATACTTACTGCTTTTTTTCATTCGAAGGCATACAATGAACTAAAGAATGCAAGGATACTTGGACGTGAAATACCAATACTTCTGCATTGGGAAGGGCAAATAATGAGAGGTACAATTGATATTATTTATGAATTTGAAAATCAAATAATTATCGCCGATTATAAGACAGACTACGCTTCATCGATTGAGGATAACCCTGCTCTAACAAACACCTGCCATGAAGAAGATGCATTCAGTAATGCGGAAAAAATAAACATGAATATTTCCTCTCCAACATACACGCCCAAATACCATCACCAAAAAACCATTTATACGGAAGCGGTAAAACGTTGTCTTAAAATTAACAATCCTCTATTTAAACTCATTTTCCTGCGAAACGGAACGTCTGTATTCATTTGACGCTTCAAAAGGACACGAGTTTTGTAACTTCTCAAAAAGTTGTAGTAGTTGCAGTTGGTAGAAGGTAGAAGGGGAAATTCATTGAGGGACAAGTTTTGCCTCCATTAACTCCGCACTTCAGTGCGAAGATACCGTAAAATACCCCGGCGTTAGTCATGACTTTCAGCTATGCCGTAACCCTGACAGGATTTTCAAGCCCTGTCAGGATTAAAACCGGCAATTACTTATTCATTAAAACGCATTTGGTTAACGTTGCTTTCGTGCTCGCACCCAAACTCCTGTTTGGGAACGTAATTGCACTGGAAACTACATTCGTGGGTTCAGGCTTCGTCTGGAATTCAGGCAAACGGTTGCAAACCTGAACCCACCGGGAGTCGTGTAATGTTTACGCCGAATAGTAACTATTTATTTCTTCTTTTTTGCACTTGGTTTTGCAGTTGCCTTTGATTGTGTTTTCGGTTTTGCTTTTGGTTGTTGTTGTGATTTTGCTTGTGGTTTTGTTTTTACAGCTTTTTTTGTAACGGTTGTTCCTGTTTTTTTCTTTTCTTTTGCTAATGGCGCAGGATTACAGAGTTGGTCCCGTTTGGAAGCAATGCGACCGCAGGAATTACATACATATTTAAGTGTCACAAGCTTAGGCGCACACACATGGCGCGGGTCGCTGGTTAACGCACCGCAATAATAACATGCTATCGCCCTTTGCATCTCGATAGGTTTACATAAATGCCCTTTGTTCGTTGTCGTCATACCACACGTTTCACACGTATAAACAGCCATAATTCTCCTCCTATATCTGACCTTTTTTCGATCTATAATAAGTTAAAAGATATTGATAAACTTCATCCTCTGTCGCAAATACTTTTTTCAAATAAGAAACAGCCTCTTCAATATTTCCCTTCTCTAAAAATATTAAACCAATATTTCCATAAGCAGCAGTGAGATTCTCATCAAACAGAATAGCTTTTTTATATTCTTTTATCGCTTCATCATACTCTCCTTTCCGGTAGTAAACAGTCCCTATATTATTTCGCAAAACGGCATTTTCAAGGTCTTCCGCAATCAACGCCTTATACTCATTTATTGCTTCTTTGTAGTTGCCGTTGTTTTTATATGCCAAAGCAAGCGCAGTATGTATTTGTTTATTTGATGGATATTCATTCATTGCATCTCTATATGTCAAAATTGCCTTGTCATATTCCGTTACACCCATAAACCTATTGCCCCGCATTAACAGGCGTGTTTCATGCGGTGTTATCGTCCCCCAACACCATACAAACGTTAACAATAGCATCAAACTCAATACCAGAAAACTTCTATTTTGCGGAGTAAATTCTGTTATTGTTATACGCTTCTTCTCAACTATTTTTACTATCATCACGGCAAAACATAATCCCCATACAGCGCCAAGCAACGTTTGGAAACTACCAAGATACTTTTGTGTATAAAATGCCGTGATTATTCCGCAAAAGACAAGAAACAACTCAACGTATATACTATAATTGCCCGATTCAGGAATCAACCATCTGAACTTACGGGTCAAAGACAAGGCGCTCATGCCGGATTTGTAACCTAATGTCCCGTTTTTACATGCATCCTTACACGAAAGGCAGCGTATACAATTTGCATTGACAACCGCGCTATGCTTGGCAATCTCTTCGTGTACCGTTATTCCCATAATACAATTTCTCGTGCAATTCATACATCCGGTACATTCCCTGATTTTCCTTATCCGCCAAAAACTAATATTCTCAAATAGTGCAAGCAGAGGAGCCCATGGGCACACGTATCTGCAGAATGCCCTTGATCCCATAAGATAAATGAAGAGAAAGGCGTCAAATAAGAGAAAGGATGCAATAATAGCAGGGCTTCGGGGGAGGTCTGACGTCATAACCTGCGTATCACTGATATTAATATGAAACTGAGGAATGCCATAAATATACCAGAATTCAAAAATGGCAGTTATCGTTTTCAGGAGAAATACATACTGTATGATATTTGCTCTGGAATGAATAATTGAGGGATTTATTCCACACTTATTAAGCACCCGTAAAGCAAATTCCTGGAAAAAAGCAAAGTGGCATCCCCATCCACAGAATACCCTTCCAAAAAACACTGTTATTAATACAATAATAATAAAAAAAGCGGCGGCGGAATTCAGCAGGCCAAAACCTAAAAGGGTGACAATACCATTCATGCTAAAGGTTCCTACCTTCTGAAATCCATATTTATACCACAGCAGAATATGGACTATTATGAATACATTTATTGAAAATAGTACAATTAACCTTTTTTTATTGATATTCATAACATGATAAAATCAACCAAACGAATAATATCTTTTGAAGATTACTATTTTTAGGCGTGAGGGTAGAGGCTTGCCGTATGACGAAGATTTGAAACATTCGGGGGAGGCAACTGTAAAGAGGCCTTTTGAACTTTATCATCAAAGACCTCTTTATTGGTTAACTTCATAATATACCCCCAAGGGGATTTGAACCCCTGTCTCCAGGCTGAGAACCTGGCATCCTGGGCCTCTAGACGATGGGGGCGCTTCAGGTCAAAATATCATTGTCAAAATAATATGTCGGAAAACGAATAGCTTACAAACTTACAACATTTATTTTCTTATGTCAACAAAATTCATCCTGTTGCCTGAAATTCCTTTCTCTGATTCAAAAAGAAACCCTTCTCCCCGATTTTGTGATTGCAGTTTTTCCAAAATCGGGCATCTTTCCTAATGCCTCTGCGTTAAAAACCGGTCCGTCAATACATATTCGCTGCCCACTACAGTCGCATTGGCCGCAAATGCCAAACCCACATTTAATATATCTTTCAATTGATACTTCACAATCAATATGGCGTTCATTGCATAATTCGAATATTTTGTACAACATTTTTTCAGGACCGCATGCATATATCTTTTTATAATTATGTTGCCCTGTTAATTCTCTCAACAAATCAACCGTTGTTCCTCTGTAACCAAAAGAACCATCATCTGTACATAATTTCATCTCTCTGAAGCGATGTTGAAAAAGCAATTCCGGCATAGTCCTTGCCCCCTGAATGATTGTCGTATTTTTCTGCATATCCGCTAAACACGCAATAGAAGCCATTCCAATACCACCGCCTACAATACACGTAGCCGCATTGTTTTCAGGCAAGCCATATCCCATGCCATACGGCCCCCTGATACCTATTTGATCTCCCTTTTTCTTTGTATGCAAGGTTTTTGTAAATTCACCTCTTTTTAATACAGTTATCCCGGCAACATTTCCATCAATATAGGAAATAGTAAATGGTTTCTCGTCATTTAGCGGAACCCAAACCATAATAAACTGCCCCGGCTCATACTGTCCGGCATACTCAAAGAAAAACGTTTTTACGTTTGGAGTCTCATCTATGATATCGTATATTTTTACCATTTTTGGCTGTTCAATCATGGGCAACACCTACAAGCTCATTAATAGTGTTATACCCGTTTTCAATCATCCACTGCTTCATTTCAGCGCACACCTTGCTGAAAACATTAATTCCTCTTGTGTAAACGCCGGTTCCAATGCCAACAGCCGAAGCCCCTGCCATCATCATCTCTATCGCGTGCCTTCCTGTGGATATGCCCCCTACTCCGATAATTGGAATTTTCACCGCCTGGTAAACGTCATACACACAACGTACGGCAATCGGCCGCAAGGCGTCCCCGGTGACGCCCCCGACCTTAAACCCTAACACAGGTTTCTTTGATTCAATATTAATTACCATTCCAGGACCCATTGAATTCACGGCGGTAATGCCGTTTGCCCCTGCATCCTCTGCTGCTTTTGCAATTGAGGTGATTTCAGGCACGTTTGGTGATATTTTCACAAATATAGGCACATTTGTTTTTCGTCTCACCGCATAGGTTATTTCGTAGGTAGCCTTTGGAGTTCCCTGTCCGGACAGAAGGCCAAAACCAGGAGTATGAGGACAAGAAAGCGGTATTTCGATAGCGGAAAACCCGGATGCTGACAGCCCCTCTGCAACCTCAATGAAATCATCCGTACAGGTTCCAATAATACTGGCAATTACAGGAACGCCTATTTCATTAAGGTTCGAATATTCGATACGTGCGGCCTCAACACCAGGGTTCGAATATCCTACGGCATTTAACATTCCCGCCTCGTAGGTAATAACCGTCGGATTATGATGGCCTTCCCTTGAATCCTTACTTACGGATTTAATCGTTACCGCACCGGCTCCACTTTCTGCCACTCGTTTTAATAATGTCTTTGTGGTTCCCAGTATTCCCGAAGCCAGCACCGTTGGATTCGACAATCGCATACTACACAAATTTATTGATAATGTTACCTCTGTCATTTTACCAGTCGCCTTTTAAGGTTGCGATGAATTCTCTTAACTTGCATACCCGCATCTCAACTTCTGCATAATACCCCATGCCAAAAATGCCTGACAAACCATTATGAGCAACAATAATATCAAGGTTTCTTTCCAGAAAATCAGGCAGACCATTAGGGTCATACCCTGCATTACAGGCATAGAACACCCCTTTTGTATCCGCCTCTGCCTCAAACTCCCTGAGATGGTTTTCCAACGATAACGCTGCAACCTCATCCCAATTAGCATTATTTTGCTGTGAGAAAACATTCTTAAGTTCCCGGTAAAATTTTGATGCATGCCTCAGTGATAAATGTGCAATTTCATGACCTATAATACAAGCCAACTCATTTTCATTTTTCGTTAATTGTAACAAGCCTTTTGTAATATAGATATGCCCGCAGGAAGAAGAGAAAGCATTGATAGAATAGGATTGAATTATACTGCAAATGTACGGAAGGGTTTTTCTCTCTGAAACTGCAACGATTGATTGTGTAATATCATTTATTTTTTTATTCAGTTCTGCATCTGTATCAAAATGACATCCACGGCTTAAATATTCATCAACTTTCCTGCCAAGCTCTATCTCTTCTTCTTCGCTCAATCCAGTATTATCACCGTTCAGTTGCCATTCGTCATTCGCAAAACAGCATACACCGGAGAAGAAAATAGCATCTGCTACCAAAAGAATAAAAATGGCAAAAAAGATTCTTTTCCATTCCATCGTATCATCTTACCGTAACTATTGTATGAGATTATCTGCGGGTGCGGGCTTGAAACTTAAACCTCATATTTTATGCTGTTTACCTCGCCCAAATGATTGTATTCCGGCATGATTGTTAATTATATCATTTATCATTTCAACAATTCCAAAAACTTTTTATTAAAAGAATCGTTAAATAGTTTGTTCTGCATTTCACGTGCAACCTCATACCAATCATCTATTAACATATCTTTTACTGTGCCTCTCAGTGTACATTGGAAACTTATTACCTGTTTATTTTCTTTTGTTGTAGCGGTATTTATCGAGACTATGGCATATCCGCCTATTTTTTCTACAGGCAGTGTGTATTTACTAAAAATATTATTAGGAGAATATATCCTGCCATTGTCGTTTATTGCTGGCAATATGATTTTCATAATCTTGTTTATCTCAGAAAGGTCATCAATATGTTCCTGCCAAAATATTCTATCCTGGTATGTTAATTCGCAAAACTTAACAGGAAATTCTGAATGCAGGTTATTTTGGATAAACGCTGCCAATTGTGCATATCTCTTGTAAATACTGGTAAAGCCGGGATAATCCTTCTCTCTTTCTTCATCTTTTTTAATCCAATTGAAGAATATTTTGTTAAATTGCAATTGTACCAGCCAATTTGTATCAATGGTGCTAAGCCGGTACAATACCGGCCCGGTATAATTATAATCAATTTTAGGCTCTAAACTGTAATCAACCATTTCAAGATCTTCCAATGGATTCCCATATCGAATTAGCGGATAATCATTTTTAAAAGCATTGATTATTTCATATATTAACCCGTTTTTCCCTAAAACGGGTTGTTTGAGAGTAATCCCCATAATTACTTCAGACAAAGGCGCCTTTGAATACGTATTATCCATATTTCACCATTTCTTAAAAACAAAAATTCAATACTAAAGTGTTACGTTTGTTTTTGTTATTCAGGATCACGACATGTGCAAAACCCGTCCCCTGCTATCACACATTTAAAACAGCAAGTGAATATCATTTAATCGGGAATTATACAATTGTTCAGGTTAAACTACGATGGTATTTTGTGAAATGGAGCGGGCGATGGGAATCGAACCCACATATCTAGCTTGGGAAGCTAGTATTCTACCACTGAATTACGCCCGCCTTAAAACCCTATGATATGTAATCTTGATTCGTTTAAATTTGGTTTTTGACTACTGTTTATTATCGTTGAAGCGTCACAAAGACTCCCCTGATACGCACCTCTTTTTTCCAACTCCTGTGTAATCATTGTTGTGATGCTCGACTTACCGGCTTTCCACACGGGAGATATAAGAAAGTTGCCATGAGTATCACCTACTAATCTTTGTATCGTAACATCCGGAGGTATACGTTCCAGAAAATCTGCAGCCAGCCGCACATATTCATGAATATCCAGGGTTGTCACATTCCCTTTAAAATATTCTTCAGCCAATGCGGTATTCTTTGCCACATACAGATGATGCAATTTGATCCCCTGTATACCCATCTCCGCAACCGCATCCGCGGTCTTCATCATATCATCGTCAGTCTCGAAGGGGAGTCCCAAGATAACATGAACGCATATATTGATGCAAGTTTTTTTTGTAAGGTTTATTGCTTCAACAAAAGATTTATAATCGTGCCCTCTGTTAATGCGCTTCAAAGTTTCTTCATGTATGGATTGAAGCCCGTATTCAATCCATACATGATATTTTTCCGTGTAGCTATTGATAAGATTTAAAATGTCCTCATTAACGCAATCAGGCCTGGTACCAATGGAAAGGCCAACTACATCACTGTCTGACAATGCCTCTTCATAGCATGCTTTTAGTGTATGAAAATCAGCATACGTGTTGGTAAACGATTGAAAGTAGGCGATAAATTTTTCAGCGCCATACCTTTGTTTTTGAAACGATTTCCCTTTTCTAATCTGTTCCGTTATCGATAAAGAAGGTTTCCTTACATTTGGACTAAAACTTTCATTCGCGCAATACGTACATCCGCCCACTCCGGACCGCCCATCCCGATTTGGGCAGGTAAAACCCGCATGAAGCGCTATTTTATGCACTTTGAAAGGAAACTGTTGTTTTAGATATTCGCCAAAAGAGAAAAATCGATATTTATACGAATAATCCGTTTGAGTCTTTAAAACAGACATTTTATTCATGCGGCAAATCTAACAAGAATATGAGGCATTATCAAATACAAAACATTCCGGCTCACTATTAAACTGTCAAAATTTCCAAAGGAAACGCTATTGATTGTAATTGTATCCGAATCTGTCTTATGAAAATATAAAAAAGAGGGTTTAAAACCCTCTTTCTCTAATAAGTTATATTTTGTTTCTCTTGTGCAAAATACCCTTATTAACATTAATCCAAGCAATTATGTATCAATCTCTTATATTCCGAATATTCCATTTGCGCTTCTTCTTTCATCCCTTTTCGTTCGTATATAAGGGCTAAACCATAATGTGCTTTTGCAAAATTGGGGTCAATGCGAATCGTCTCTTCAAGCGCTCTGGCAGCCTCGTCCAATCTCCTGTCTTGTGAATATGCATTCCCCAGGTCAAAGTATATTTCAGGATTGTATGGATTTATTTCGATCGCCATCTGTAATGAAGTAATCGCTTCATCTAATGCCCTCTTATCTGAATAAGGGTTTTTTATATTATAATGTGCTGAAGCCGCTTTTTGAACTGAAGAAACGGCTTTAACAAGTGTTCGTTTATTTGCGTATGCCAAACCCAGCCTGTAATGAGCGTCGGCATTATCGGGGTCAAGTTTTACAACAGTTCGAAATTCTTCAATCGCATTATCAAATAATTTTTCATCAGAATATACAATTCCCAGGCTATAGTGCACCTGTGGATTCTTAGCATCGATTTCTATCGACTTTTTGTAAGAAGCCACAGCCCCATCAACGTTTCCCTTTTCATAAAATGTCAAACCAAGATGATAATGTGCCAGTGCGTGCCTGGGATTTATCTCTGTAACTTTGCTAAACGCATTCAACGCGTTATCAGGAAGTCCGTTATTCAGATATATTTGCCCCAGAAAAAAATGGGCATCGGTATAATTAGGATTTATCCCAACAGCATCTAACAGAGTTTGAATTGCTTCTTCAGTTTGATCGTTATTTACATAAACAACACCAAGATTGTACATTGTTTCAACGGCTTTTGGATTTATTTTCAGGGCGTTTTTGTATTCAGAAACAGCCTCGGAATATTCCCCCTGCACACGGTACACATCCCCAAGTTTCTCATGCGCCAGGAAACTATCGGTATCTAATTGCAGTGAAGAACTAAGGGTGGCTTTCGCATTATCCCACATTTCTTTTTCCATATAAAGCAACCCTAACTGAAGATATGCTTCTTTATATTTAGGATTTATTTCAACCGCTTTTACAAGTGCTGAAATCGCTTCGTCCAGCATTGTCCGGCTATTATATGCAATTGCAAGATTAAAATGCGCCTCTGCCAGCCCGGGATTAATGCGAATCGCTTTTTGGTAAGAACTAATTACTTCATCAGGCATATCCACCTTTGAACACCCGCATATGCCAAGAGAAACTAATACTGCCATTATTATCGGTCTGTAAAATGGCCATACTAGATTCTTTATCATTACAGATTCTCCCATAAAAGTGCTGTCAGTAAACTATTAAGCAAATACAATTACTTTGAGAATTGATTACACTTATATACCTACGCTAAAACCCGTTGCCCATTGAGAAAAAGAGTCAAACACTTATGCATTGGATTATTTATCATCTTAATGATTTGTTTTCTTACAAAGAAACCATGCTCTTTGCCGTTAGGTTTAAGGGAATATATCAAATAGCCTATATATTGTCAAATGTTTATTTTATAGCTATTTAGACAATTTAGAGGCTGTTATTCCCAACCAAGTTTTCTTATTTCTTTAATAGATCGAACAAACTCCTCAGACACTTTTGAAACCGAAATACTCTCCTTAAATCTCACACTAATATCATACAAAATTTCATCTTTTACCAGGTCTCTTTCGAATCCATAATGTTGCATTTCCATTGAATTTTTTCTCAATATTTCCAAAATCACTTCCAGGCACGATTGCGTGCCCGCGATACACAATTTTAATGTCTGATATTTATCCCGCCTTACGTTCTTTTCGAAAAAAGGCACAAAGAATAATGTGAAGAACACTATCACCGTTGTAATCAGCGCAGGGATAAAACAATTACTCCCTATCGCCAATCCAATGCCGGCGACCACCCATAAGGATGCCGCAGTAGTCAATCCCCTCACCGATGCCTTAAATCTCATAATTGTTCCTGCCCCTAAGAACCCAATACCAGTCACTACCTGAGCCGCTATCCTGGCAGGATCAATCCTAATGACCGAATCATCAGAATATATTTTATATTTTTCAAACATGTTTTCCGAAACCACCATCATTAACGTCACACCAACACATACCAGGATGTGTGTTCGTAATCCTGCCGGCCTACCCCTTGTTTCTCTTTCCCATCCGATAATTCCTCCTAAAATAACCGCCAGCAGGAGTTTTCCAATGGCAGTTTCAAATCCACTCAATATGCTTAAAATATGACACATAATCTCTCCTTATCTCCCAAAACACACCGTTTGTTTTCTTCGCTTATTGAACAACCTGGAATAACGCATGTTGTTATTTTTTACCGCGCATATAACTACAAAATATAATTACCCAATATCCTGTGGAAAATAAAGAATTCCTTCCAAAATTCCCCCTTAATAAAGGGGGATTGAGGGGGGTTGTTACCGCAAGATACCGGGTAATTACTACAAACTATACTCATCCTTATACTCTTCTGCAATTTCAGCAAATATATGCTTAATCTCTAAAAATGCATTCACGATAACCGGATCAAAGTGAGCGCCGGAACACGCTTCAATCTCTTTTACCGCTTCTTCATGCGTCCATGCCTGTTTGTAGGGACGCCTGCATCGCAAGGCGTCGTATGCATCCGCAAGGGCGATAATCTTTGCGTGCAATGGAATCTCCTCTCCGGCTAATCCTTGCGGATATCCAGTGCCATCAAATTTTTCATGATGCATATAAACTATGCCCGCCGCCATTTCCAGCATTGGTTTTCCCCTTAACAATTCATACCCCAAAAGTGTGTGATTTTTCATTATTTCATACTTTTTTTTAGTTAATCTTTTTTTATCAAGCAATATTGTATCAGGAATCCCCATTTTTCCAATATCGTGCAGTGGAGAAAACAGTTCGATATCTTCACAATATTTTTTCGGCATATCAAGATGTTCTGCGATTCTCCGTGAATACATACCAACACGTATTACATGCTTTTCCGACTCGTCGTCCCTCATTTCAGCAATGTCAGCTATAGCACGGTAAACATCCATGCGGATATTCACCTCATCTTTTGTTCTGTCCGTTACATCGAGTGGAAACCAAATATAGTTGATAATGTTGCCTTTTATATCAAAAATGCCATTAATTATCAAATGTACCCAGACAAGAGAACCCTCTTTTGATCTGTTTGGCAGTTCTCCTTCCCAAAACGCAATTTCGGGATTCGCAAGGGAATCCCATAGTTCTTTAAAAAACACTTCATACCCTTTTTCTGAAATACCCAAATCACCATAGACTGAACGGTCAGGATTAATAATATTGACATTTTCCCCTATCATTTCATCCTGCGAAAACCCGTATACCTTTTCAATAGCCGGATTAACAAATACCATCTTCCCCGCCGTATCAGTTATTATTATGCCTTGCATTGACTTGCATAGCACTTCAAAATAAAGCCTGCGTTCATTATTTGCCTTCGATAGATGTTTATCAATCTGATCTAAATCGATATTTGCCATTTCCAAATCACGTTCATATCTTCTAATAATAAAACCTGCAAATATATACGTTGCCAATCCCAATATAACCGATACCATAACGCCAATAATTACATGAGTATAGACAAAGCTTTTCAATTTTGTTTTTAACTCCGGGAAGTGCTGATGAACAAAAAGACGAATATCCGTATTATCAACCATAGACATTGCAACAATAGTAACGGCGTCTCCTTTATAGAAGACCCCTTCAAAGATATTATTATCGGCAAAATCCTGGTACCGGTATTTTTCAGGACTGTTTAATCTTGTAAAATAACCGTCATTTACATTGAGATTGCTTTTCAGTTCAAGACCTGGCATTGCGATGACTCTTCCTTCGCCATCCACAGCACAAACAAACCCTTTATTCGGGATTATAACTTCATTGCAAATATTCTGTATCAAGTGGATCTGCCTTGGCCTGGGCAATTCAGATAACATATACCTGGCAAAAGATTTTATAATCGTATTTGCTATGGTTTTATTATCCTGCACTATTTGATGCTTTAATTCGCGTAAAACAGATTTATACGACACGCCTACAAATAACGCAGCACCTATGAGTGCTATTAACAAAACACTACCCGACAAAATCCATTGCATCCTTAATTTCATAATTTGCGCCTTATTTTGCCTAAAAAACATTTTACGATGTACGAATTCTTCCCTCCCCCTTTTGGGATAGGCCAAGGGGTGATCGTATTACAATTGTAGTTTCTTTTTTATTAATTATAGTATCTTCCAAAAAAAAGGGGTAACATTAATCAATGATAATGTCACCCCTCTTTATAATCCACCTGAAAGAAACTCAGAAACAATTTATTTTTCTGCTATTTCATAATCCGATTTACTATTCATCTTCATCCTCATCTTCATCCTCGTCAACATCTTCGTCCTCTTCGTCCTCTTCGTCGTCTTCGTCCTCTTCCGCCATTTTCCCTTCTATTTTTTCCTTCACCTCAGCTCTTTTTGTTTCTATCTTCTCTTTAATATCCTTCTTTTTCGTTTCTATTTCTTCCTTCACTTCAGATCTCTTCATTTCAACATCTTCTTTTATTTTTGCCCTTTTTTCTTCTACAACCTCTATAGGTTCATCACGTCTCTTTCTTACCTCTGCTTTTTTTACTTCCTGTTCAATCTTTTTTTCTTTAGCCTTTACTTTATTTTCTGCCTTTTTCTTTTCAATTTTTGCTTTTTTCCTCGCGCGCTTCTCATCCGGAGATAACTTCTTATATTCATCCTTCTCCAATTCTTCGTAAGTCTTAGCATCCACTTTATTAACTACCGGACTTTGCAACCATAAAAGTGAAAACATAAAAGTTGCAAATACAACAAAAAAAACGTTCCTCATTATAACTCCTTCTAAATAGTACATTTTTGAAACCAAAGGGATTCACATCCCTATTTTTTCAATATTTAAGCCGACATAGCCAGAACCAAACAAACACAAAAACAGTCCTTAATCTGCAATCTGCAATTTGCCGACTGCCGACTGTAGATTGCTGACTGCGGAAGGCGTAATTAAACATTTTGCCAAAAAGCACGCACTGACGAATGGAAGTGTGCAAAGAAATTACTGATACTGATAAGAGTCTGATATGCTTTCAAATGCTATAGAAATCAACAAATATTGTCAAGTGGTATCTCCAGATATAACTTGTGTAGATTAGGCTCATGGTTTGGGAACGCTCTGTATTTTTCTATAAAAAGGTATTATACTTTTACTTCCATATGCATTGTTATATCAACCGGAAAGAATTGCTCCTCGATGAGCGTGATTGTTTAACTTCTCTCATGCCTGCCGTTATGAATAAACAAAACGAAATAACAAAATGGCTTCCTGTTACCAAAAAAGAAGTGGAAATGCGGGGATGGGGCCAACTGGACGTCATTCTTATATCAGGCGACGCATACGTTGACCATCCGGCATTTGGAGCTGCGGTGATAGGCAGGATTATCGAAAAAGAAGGATACAGGGTTGCAATTATTCCTCAACCAAATTGGCGTGACGATCTGCATGATTTCAAAATACTTGGCGCACCGGTATATTTTTTCGGGGTAACCTCTGGTTGTATGGACTCTATGGTGAACCATTACACTGCCAACAAAAGGCTCCGTTCCACGGATGCTTACAGCCCTGGCGGAAAAACAGGGTTGCGCCCTAACTATGCCGCCGTCACGTATACAAAAATATTGAAATCTCTCTACCCCGATGTCCCCGTCATCATTGGCGGTATTGAAGCTTCCTTACGAAGGGTGACGCACTATGATTACTGGTCGGACAAACTGATGCCTTCTCTTCTTGAAACAAGCGGAGCCGATTTACTGGTGTATGGAATGGGAGAAATGCCCGTGAGAGAAATCCTTAAACTTTTAAAAAAAGGGGTACCCCTCCACCAACTGACTATGGTGAAACAAACGGCTTATCTCCGGAATCAAGGCAACGGCATGCCAAAAAACAAGCATTGGAACGACATTTATATACATTCCCACCAGAAATGTTTGGAAGATAAAAAGGCATTCGCCGCAAATTTTAAACAAATAGAACAGGAATCAAATAAGGTTTTTGCCGACCGCATTATCCAAACTATTGGAGAAAAAACGCTGATTATCAATCCGCCATTTCAAACAATGACCGAAGAAGAAATTGACGCTTCTTTCGAACTGCCTTACACAAGACTCCCCCATCCGATATATAAAACGCTTGGCGCTATTCCCGCGTATGAAATGATTAAATTTTCGATCAACACGCATCGCGGATGTTTCGGCGGATGCAGTTTTTGCACCATCTCTGCGCATCAGGGAAAGTTCATTGCCAGCCGTTCACAGTCTTCTATTATGAGAGAAGTGGAACAGGTAACCAACATGCCGGATTTCAAAGGCTATATTTCAGACCTTGGCGGCCCATCCGCCAACATGTATAAAATGAAAGGCAGAATACAGGAAATATGTGATAAATGCATCCGCCCTTCATGCATTTATCCCGCTGTTTGTGACAATCTCAATACAAACCATTCTCCGATAACCGAAATTTATCGCAAAGCCGATGCGCATCCAAAGGTGAAAAAGGCATTTGTAGGCAGCGGCATCCGGCACGATTTATTGACAAAAAGCTATAATAAAAAAGCCGACACATCCATTTACGACTATTTGGAACAGCTTTTAACCCGGCATGTTTCCGGGAGGTTAAAAGTTGCCCCTGAACATACTTCCCCGACAATCCTTAAATTGATGAGAAAACCGTCATTTGAACATTTTAAGGAATTTAAAAAGCTATTTGACCGTATTGATAAACAACACGGACTCAATCAACAGCTTGTCCCCTACCTCATCTCCAGCCACCCGGGATGCACGGAAGACGACATGGCAACCCTTGCCGCAGAAACCAGGGAACTCGGATTCCATCTGGAACAGGTGCAGGATTTTACTCCCACACCCATGACCGTTGCAACCGTCATGTACTACTCCGGCTACCATCCCTATACGCTTAAAGAATATTACGTACCCAGATCAATCCGTGAAAAAAAGGAACAGCATCGTTTCTTTTTCTGGTATAAGAAAGAAAATCAGGATTGGTTAAGGAAGAAACTTTTTGCGTTGAAAAAACCGGATTTGCTCAAAAGGCTTTTCCCCTTCGGGAAAACAAAATCACACCCGCAAACAAAACCCATCAGTGAAATAATGTCCCACAGACCGCCTAAACAAAAGCAGCGAAGGGATGCGTTCTAATCTGGTGGGTGCACTCCGATTTACCCATCATTACATACAAATGATGGTTCTCACGCGGGTTTTAGGCCTTGTAGCCTGCCCCCAGGTTTATGCAGTCAATTTCCGAAAAGAGGGATACGTGGGAAGGAACAACCTGGAAATCACTACGAATAAGACAGTTTTAATGCAATTATTCCTGCCACTATCAGCAGTACCGATACTATCCTCAAAATATTTGCCGGGTCTTTGAACATAATTATGCCAATAATAAATGCGCCAACAGCGCCAATTCCGGTCCAAATAGCATATGCCGTACCCATCGGTATTGTCTTTTGCGCCAACCACAAGAATGCGCCGCTGAAACCCATAGACGTAACAGCAAATATAACACACATAACTTTGTGCTCTGTTGTCTGTGAAAGCTTTAAGCCCAGCGGCCAACCTATCTCAAATAAACCCGCAATAATCAGATATATCCAGGCCATTATCGCTTACCTCTTATTTTTCGGCTGATAAAAAACGGTATCGCATAACGCAGCGCACTACCGGCGGGTAATAAACCGCAGGGCAATTGCGGCCAGGTTACAGCGCATTGTCACGCATTCAATCTCGTTCCCAAGCTCCACAAACCTTGCCAAAATGGAGATTTTACCCTATTTTGCGATATTCACTCCACATTTTAATGGAAAACAGTACTTGTGAAACAAGGATAACAAAACTTGGAATTTCAGCAACTGGAATCCCGATATTATTTGTTATTTGGAAATTGTTATTTGTAATTTGCAATTTGTTATTTATAACACTATTGATACGGAGAATTGAAACAGATGTTTATGCAGTTGTCTCGCCTATCCTGCTCACGGTCAAAAGCCGTAAACAACACAAAACGTTTCGTTTCACTTGTACACAATTGAACCAGAAATGAATGGATTTAGGCTGCTTAGCAGTTCTGCCTCACAATGACACACGGGGATTAACTTAGTTATCTATTTGCAAATGCAAGCATTATGACCACTGCAACCCTGCAGCCCGTATAAATATTATGAAAATTCTTATACGCACACTTATCAATCACTATGCCACTGCTTGAACTAACAGAAAAAAACCTGAATAAGAATATCTTAAGACTCTGCATACCAGTCGCTATTGAAAACTTGCTCCATATGAGCGTTTTTATTTCTGACACTATAATGGTAGGCAGGCTCGGAACAGACGCCATTGCCGCTGCAGGTCTGGCTGGCTCCTTATTCTTTTTCATCTCCCTGGTCACCACCTCTTTGAGCTATGGCGCTTCAAGCATCGTGGCAAGACACATTGGCGCAAAGGAAAAAGACCATGCGCAACTTGTGGCGTCACAGGCGCTCCTCATTGCACTCTTTATGGGAGTACTCATCTCGCCGTTCCTGATATATTTCGCAAGGACTATTTTTATCCTGATGAGTGCGGAGCCAAAAGTAGCGGATATTGGAGAGAGGTATTTTCAAATTGTCTCCGGTTTTTTAGTTTTTCGCCTCATTATTTTTGTAAGCAGCGACATCCTTCGGGGCGCGGGGGACACCAAAACGCCAATGAAAGTGACTTTCATCGTTAACTGTTTTAATATCTTATTCAACTGGTTGCTTATTTTCGGAATAGGGCCATTTCCCATGCTTGGTGTGGCAGGTGTGGGATGGGCAACCGCAATTTCATTTGCGACCGGAGCGGGTTTGCTGTTGTCAAGGCTTTTCAGTGGAAAATGCATCGTGCACCTTCAATACAACACTATAAAAAAACTACACGTTGCCTCTATCAGGAGGATTATTCATATTTCATTTCCCGCCACCATTGACGCCCTTCTCACACAAATAGGGTTTTTGTTCTTCACGAAAATTGTCGCCATACTCGGCACCGTTCCGCTGGCCGCGCATCAGATAGCCATACGCATCGAATCAATGTCGTTTATGCCTGGATTCGCCATCGCGGTATCCACCGCCACATTGGTTGGACAGAGCCTCGGTACGAATAACGTGCCTCTCGCTCTGAAAAGCATGAAACGCAGTTGCCTCTTTTCCGTTTGTTTTATGTGTTTCTTTGCCATTATTTTCATTGTTTTCCCGTCACAAATGGCAAAAATGTTTAACCCCACTCCAGATGTACTCTCTTTGGCAGTCGTGTGCATCATGATTGCCGCCATTGAGCAGCCAGCGCTGGCAATCTATATGGTTTTTTCCGGTGGGCTACGCGGGGCGGGAGACACATTAAGCCCGATGCTCATAACCATTGCCGGTACACTGTGCCTGCACCTTCCCTTTGCCTACCTGTTTGGAATCAAACTTGGATGGGGATTGGGAGGCGTATGGCTGGGAGCGGCAATCGACTGGATATGCCGCGCCATTGCTATCTTCATTCTCTATAAAAGAGGCAGATGGAAAACCATTATCGTATAAACAATAGTCACCGTTCACAGGGTTTAAGTTATTGCTAAAATGGTACTTAATAAATTATGAATTTATCACAAAAAAATTGAATTGCTAAAGCGCTTATTTTCTGCGCATTAAATTTTTGGTAACAAGCGCATCTTTAGTATCTCGCATTTCGTGCTTGCTTAAAAACTCTAGTTCCCAGGTTCCGGCTTGGTAACGAGAAGGAATCCACCCCCTGCACCCCCGCCAGCGGGGGACACTCTCACCCTTTGGAGGGGATAAGGGGGAGGATTTTGGAATTTGTTTCGGATTTCGTACTTCGAATTTCGTATTTTTTATTTCCTGCTTCTTTGGTTCTGGCTATGCCAGTTTAGGAATAACTTTATCTCACATTGAAATACCATTTATACCAGTCGGTAAATTTTTTCAAACCTGTTTCAATTGGTGTCGCGGGTTTAAAACCAACGTCTTTTATCAGTTCATCAACATTTGCGTACGTAACGGGAACATCTCCCGGCTGCATGGGGAGCATTTTTTTCACTGCTTTTTTCCCCAAGTACTCCTCTAATATCGCAACAAACCTAAGGAGTTCCACCGGTTTATTATTACCTATATTGTACACCCTGTAAGGAGCATTACTGGTGGCGGGGTCGGGATTCTCTCCGTCCCAATCAGGATTTTTACAAGGTATCCTCATCATAACCTTTACTACTCCTTCAACAATATCATCAATATAGGTAAAATCACGTTTCATTTTTCCATGATTAAATATATTGATCGGTTTTCCTTCGATAATTGCCTTCGTGAAGAGAAAGTAAGCCATATCCGGCCTTCCCCAAGGACCGTACACTGTGAAAAAACGCAGTCCCGTGCAGGGGATGTTGTATATGCCGGAATAGGTATGCGCCATAAGTTCATTGGCTTTTTTGGTTGCCGCATATAAAGAAGCGGGGTGGTCCACGTTGTGATGTTCGGAAAAGGGAATTTTTGTGTTCTTTCCGTAAACAGAGCTGGAAGATGCGTAAACAAGATGTTGTACGTTATTCTGCCTGCAACCCTCCAGTATATTGATGAATCCGACTATATTGCTATCAATATATGCGTGTGGATTAATGAGAGAATATCTTACCCCGGGTTGTGCGGCAAGATTGATAACACCATCAAACTTTTCTTTTTTAAAAATTAATAAGAGGGCGTCTTTATCAATTATGTCCAACGTATGAAAAGAAAATTGTTTGTTATTTATAAGTTGTTTAACCCTATCATGTTTCAATGTTGTATCATAATAATCATTTATGTTATCGATACCCGTAACATTGAATCCTGATGCTAATAATTTTTTTGAAACATAGTAACCAATAAACCCTGCCGCTCCGGTGACAAGTATCTTTTTCATCCGAAAATACCTCTGTGTTAAATTTATAAAGTATGATTCGTTAAATAGTTTCAACCATTATTGTAGAGACGCACGGCCATGCGTCTCTACTTAACCAAGTAGATGTTGACATTATCCATTTAGTTTTTTTATTATACCGCTATCATAAATCTCAACCCTAACTATCTTTTAGCAAATTTACCTCCTACTCACGGGAGTCATTCTTAATATAGAAAAGAATAGTGCAATCATGTTGTTTCGCAATAAAAAATTAAGAAATTCAGACCCTGACTATAGTGCCAAAATTAAATATTCTACTGAAATGCTTGCTGTTTCGGAAGATAGTACAATTGAAACTGCTTTTGAATTTATCCGTGACAGTAAGCTCGCTGGTAATATTTTTTATTGCTATGCCACTGATAGTGAAGGAAAATTGACGGGCATAATACCTTTAAGAAAACTTATCACTTCTCCCAAAAAAGCAAAGATTTCTGATATTATGATACGCAACCCCATCAAACTATTCATGGAAACTTCTTTAGATACAGCGCTTGAATATTTTTTAATGTATAAATTCCTGGCCTTCCCTGTTGTTGACGAACAAGGAAAACTTATTGGCGTTACACGGGTTAATAATTTAATAGAAGACACAATAGCAATTGAAGAGGATGTGACGCGGGCACGGGATGACCTGCTCAATATAATCGGTATAAAACTTGAAGAATTTCGAAAACCTTCTGTTTTCAAAAGCACCTTTTTACGATTCCCCTATTTACTTTTTAACATTCTGAGCGGAATTACTTGTGCGCTGATTGCAAACCTGTTCAGCGTCACCTTAAACAAGTTTATTTTTATCGCATTCTTTATAACGGTAATTTTAGGTCTTGCAGAAAGTATGGGCACGCAGGCAGTTGCGGTTACTCTTTCTTCATTTGGAAGAACTATAAAAATGAAAGGGATTGTTCTTTACGAGATACGCATCGGTTTCAAAATAGGCGCTCTGTGCGGCGGAATCATGTACCTGGTGTCTTTTTTCTGGCTACATGAACAGGTATTCTCTATAGTCCTGTCTCTTACAATCCTATTTACCATCGTTACCGCTTCTTTCCTTGGATGTATTTTACCGATACTCTTTAAGAAGATGGGTATTAATCCAACCCATGCCTCGTGCCCACTTGTATTGGCAATTTCCGATATCATTTCGCTGACCACATATTTTTCGCTCGGGACATATCTTCTTAAACCGTAGTGAGGGCTGAAGCGATACCCGCGAAACGTTGACAGTCATTGTATTAAAGAAATACCAGAAATAAACAGACAAAATGGATATAATATCAATTTTAACCGGCCTAATAGCAGGGCTTTCAGTTTCCTACATCATTTTCTATTTGCTAAACAAGGCAAAAAGTGTTTCTAAAACAGCCTATGAAACATTAAATGCGAAATTCCATGAAACAAATACACAATGGAAGGTTTCAGAGGACAGGCTTTTAGTGCAACAACTGGAATATTCAAAATTGAATACAAAGTATGAATCAGCAGCAATAGAGCTTACAGGACTTCAATCCAAATCCTCTTCATTGGAAACAACAGTTAAAAACAATGAATTGAGAATTGCTGAACTTTCAAAGGTGATGGCAGAGCAAACGACCTTAAACACATCTCTGCAAAATGAAATCAATTCATTAAAGCAGAAAATCGCCGAAGGAAATGCAACTAATAATTCGTTGAAAGAAAATTTGAAATCTCAGAAAGAACTCAATCAAAAACAAGCAGACGCATTAGTCCAACTATCAGACAAAATAACGAAAATAACCGCCGAGAACAGCACACTGACTGCCAAAAATTCTGCACTAACGGAAAAACTATCGACTCAAAAAGAAGAGATCACTAAAATGCAGGAAACCTCTCATTTGCAATTTGAAAAGATGGCAAATCAAATTCTGGAAGAAAAATCCGGTAAATTTACCGAAACAAATAAAACAAACATTGAAGCTCTTTTAAAGCCGCTTGGTGAAAATATCGACAACTTCAAAAAGAAAGTTGAAGAAACGTATGACAAGGAGTCTAAGCAACGATTTTCACTTGAAGAGAAAGTCAAGGAATTAGTGGAACAAACAAATAAAGTAAGCAGTGAGGCTAATAATCTTGCGACGGCACTTAAAGGTCAGGCGAAAAAGCAGGGTAACTGGGGTGAAATGATTCTTGAAAGTATCTTGCAAAAATCAGGATTGGTAAAAGACAGAGAATACTTTTTACAACAGACAATAAAAGACGAAGGGGGAAACAGTTTAAGACCCGATGTCATGGTGAAACTTCCCGACAACAGAGTAATAATTATCGATTCAAAAGTATCATTAGTCTCTTACGACAGGTTTTCATCAGCAGAGACAACCGACGAACAAACAATTCATTTGGCTGAGCATTTGAAATCAATCTATGGGCACATAGACGATCTGCACGGAAAAAAATATGATGCCCTTGAGGGTTCATTAGACTTTACAATGATGTTTGTTCCTATTGAGCCTGCATATTTAATATCCATTCAAAAGGATCAAGACCTTTGGACATACGCTTATGAAAAAAGGATACTACTCATTAGTCCAACAAATTTAATTGCCTGCTTAAAGTTAATGGCTGATTTATGGAAAAGAGAGATGCAAAGTAAAAACGCAATGGAAATAGTAAGAAGAGGGGATTTACTCTATGAAAAATTTGTAACATTCGTTTCAACTCTGGAAGATGTTGGAAAACATATTAATAAATCCCAACAATCATACAATGCAGCCATTGGACAACTCAATAGTGGAAGCGGCAATTTAATTGGACAAGCATTAAAACTCAAAAATCTGGGATTAAAATCAAATAAAGAAATTCCGGCAGCTATGTTGCCGACAGACTTTGAACCGGAACAAAACAAGCACGAAATAATAACTGCGAAATCCGAAACAACTTCTAATGACAAAATTATTTGAAATTCTAAACGCGCGTAACAATTTAGTATTTTGGAAAATTCCAACAATGTAGTGAGACGAGGTTAGTCGCACTACAAATTTTGTACTTCGTATTGTTGCCTGCCTGTATGTGGTCGCACGCAGACAGGAAGTTTTGGATTTGTTTTGAATTTTATGCTTTGTAATTAGAATTTGCTTCGGATTTTGTGTTTCGGATTTCACAATTACCGCGGCCCTCTATCATTAAACAGCTTCAATTGATGGTAGTCTTCTTTTGCGTCATGGTCCGGTTCTGGTTTTCCGTTCTCAACCATCTTAACGTCGATTACCTCATAACTGCTCAACCGATTGCCTCTTGCCTTCCATCCTTTGACATCCACAAGGTTATTCAAAGACGCAACTTCACTTCGTTTTTCTTTTTTACGTCCGAAAACGCTGTGTATCTCTGCTTTAGGGTCTGCATCCGTTGTGACAACTGCCGGAAAACTACCTTCACTTTCTCCAATGAATGAGAAGACACGGCCAACAACATCTGATTCTGTTTTAAAGCGTTTTATGTAGTAATTTTTTGATTCTCCGTCAAAATACACCGCGGTAATAATGGTTTCAGGGTTATATTTTTCAAGTATGTCAATTTTTTCATTATCATAATGATTTGTCAGTTCAAAGGTCGTCAACTCCAATGCGCCATCCTTGTATATCACCAGTATCCTGTCTTCCCCTTCAAATTTGCCCAAATATTTCCCACGGTTTTCACTATTAAGCCTTCCAACCGTCTCGTCATACCAGATATCAATCCCGCCGAGGGTAGAAGTTCCGGCTTTTTTATGAAGTATCTTGCGAACCGGATATTTTGTAAGCCTGTTCCCGATAGAAGCACGTCCCTTCACGGCAAGACCGGCAAAGTCATAGTCAAATGTCAGTTTGCGGGCAGCGCTTTTCGTGCTGAGTGCCACCGTTACTTCCTCTGATTCGCTGTTTGGGTTTGCGCTGAAATAAAGTACCTTTGAGCCTTTTTTCCCCTGCGACAGGTTGTAGGATTTATCGTACGTAATGGAAGTGACTGCAAAACGTTTCACATAAACGGGACCGTCTTTTCCATCCTGATATATCATGTGGTATATCATGCGTGCGTCGTTTTTTTTCCATACCTGGGCATGTATAATATCTTTTCCGACAAATGCTTTTTCCGATACCCGTGTAACCATAAAGGTACAGTCCGACAGGAAAACAATGATGTCGTCAATATCAGAACAATCGCCAATGTACTCTTCTTTCCTGAGGCCATAGCCTATAAAACCATCCATCCTGTTAATATACAGTTTTTGATTGGCCTGGGCAACCTGTGCAACATGAATAGTTTCAAAGTTGCGGATTTGTGTTTTTCTTTCCCGACCCTTTCCGTATTTTTTAATCAGATTTTCAAACCAGGCAATAGCGTACTCGGTAAGATGCTTTAAATCATATTCAACCTGTTTGATTTCGACTTCCAGTGCCTTAATAGCCTCGTTGGCCTTAAAGGAATCGAAGCGGGAAATGCGTTTAATTTTTATTTCGGTGAGACTGACGATATCTTCCTCATTTATTTCACGTTGAAAATGTTTTTTATAAGGCATCAAACCTTTATCAATGGCGGCAATCACCCCTTCCCATGTTTCACATTCTTCGATATCCCTGTAAATGCGCTTCTCAATAAATATTTTCTCCAGTGAAGAAAAATGCCATGCTTCCCGCAGTTCGCCAAGTTTAATCTCCAGCTCGCGTTTCAAAAGACCTACGGTGTGTTTTGCAGATATTTTCAGGATTTCATTCACACCGAGAAACCTTGGTTTTTCATCTATAATGACGCATGCGTTGGGCGATATGGATATTTCACAATCAGTAAAGGCGTACAGTGCGTCAATAGTGACATCGGGAGAGACATTTGGCGGGAGTTCAACAACTATCTCCACATCCTTTGCGGTATTGTCCACCACTCTTTTGATTTTTATCTTGCCGTTTTCATTTGCTTTTACGATGGAATCCATAACGTTAGCCGTGGTAGTCGTGTAAGGAATACTGCGGATAACCAGGGTTTTCTTCTCCAATATCTCTATTTTTGCCCGAACGTTGATTCTGCCGCCGCGCAACCCTTCGTTATAATTGCTGAAGTCCGCCATACCTCCCGTGGGAAAGTCCGGCAGGAGATTTACTTCTTTCCCGCGCAGTGTGTCTATTGATGCTTCAAGCAATTCAATAAAATTGTGGGGCATAATCCTTGTAGCAAGACCTACGGCAATACCTTCAGCGCCTTGTGCCAGCAGCAACGGAAATTTCATGGGCAAAAGCACAGGCTCTTTCTTTCTGCCATCATATGAAAGCTGCCATTCGGTGGTTTGATTGTTAAAAGCCACTTCAAGGGCGAATTTTGAAAGACGCGCTTCGATATAACGAGGAGCGGCTGCGGAGTCACCCGTCGAAATATCGCCCCAGTTCCCCTGCGTCTCAATCAGAAGGTCTTTTTGTCCCAAATTAACCAGCGCTTCACCAATAGCGGCGTCTCCATGTGGATGGTACTGCATGGTATGGCCAATAATATTGGCTGCTTTATTAAAGCGTCCGTCGTCCATCTGTTTCATCGAATGTAAAATACGGCGCTGAACGGGCTTTAATCCGTCAAGCAACGCAGGAACTGCCCTTTCCAGGATTACATACGATGCGTATTCAAGAAACCAGTTGCTGTACATTTCCGAAACATGAAGCGCCTCATGGATGACGCCATTTGCTTCAGAAGAACTTTTAAACATTTTATTATTAACCATACTCTTAAGCTACATTCTTCTCAACGGACAGGTTCTCGATAATAAATGTTTGCCGGTCAGGGGTATTTTTCCCCATATAGTAGCTCAGCGTCTGAACAATTGAATCTTTTTGTCCAAGCACTAAAGGCTGCAGACGAATATTTTCGCCAATAAATTGTCCAAATTCATTTGGCGATATCTCTCCCAAGCCTTTAAAACGCGTTATTTCAGGATTTTTACCCATCTTATTCATCGCTGCGAGTTTCTCTTCCTCGTTATAACAATACATTGTCTCATTCTTATTGCGAACACGAAACAGCGGTGTTTCAAGTATATACACGTGCCCGTTCTTCACTAAATCGGAGAAAAACTGTAAAAAGAACGTCATCAATAGCAGGCGGATGTGCATCCCGTCAACATCTGCATCGGTGGCAATAATCACGTTATTGTAGCGCAGATTTTCAATACCGTCTTCAATATTCAAAGCGTGCTGGAGCAGATTAAATTCTTCGTTTTCGTAGACCACTTTTTTGGTTAATCCAAAGCAATTAAGCGGTTTGCCCCGCAAACTGAAGATGGCCTGAGTCTCCACATTGCGCGCTTTCGTAATTGAACCGCTCGCAGAATCCCCTTCTGTAATAAAGATAGAACTTTCGTAACGTTGTTCATTCTTTTCGCTATTGTAGTGTATACGGCAATCCCGCAATTTTTTGTTATGGAGATTGGCCTTCTTTGCCCTCTGATTTGCCAGTTTCTTTATGCCGGCGATTTCTTTGCGTTCCCGCTCAGACTGCAGGATACGCTTCAAAAGCTTTTCTGCAACATCATTATGCTTATGCAGATAATCGTCCAGTTCTTTTTTCACATAATCGTTAACAAATGCACGAATGGAAATGCCGTCCGGGCTGATATTAATCGAGCCTAGTTTTGTTTTCGTCTGCGATTCAAACACCGGCTCCTGTATGCGCACACTAATAGCGCCAACAATGGAAGCCCTGATGTCAGCGGCGTCGAAATCCTTTTTATAAAACTCGCGTACCGTCCTGACTATTGCTTCACGGAAAGCGGCCAGGTGAGTACCCCCCTGGGTTGTGTGCTGTCCGTTTACAAAGGAATAGTACTCTTCGCCATACTGGTCGGCATGGGTAAAAGCAAATTCAATATCCCTGTCGCGGGAATGGATAATCGGATACCGCAGGGTCTCCGGGTCAGTTTTCCGGGTAAGTAAATCAAAAAGACCATTTTCGGAATGAATTTTCCTTCCGTTAAAGTCAATGGTCAATCCGGCATTGAGGTAGGCATAATTCCAGATTTGATTCTCAAGAAAATCGGGAATAAAACGGTAATTTTTAAATATCTTCTCATCAGGAATAAATTGTATTAATGTCCCGTTTCGATGGCTGGTCTTTTCAACCGGGAAATCTTTCGTCATATTGCCACGGGAAAACTCAACGGATTTCGCATTGCCGTCACGTATAGATTGCACCATGAAATAACCTGATAATGCATTCACCGCTTTCGTACCAATGCCATTCAACCCTACTGATTTCTGAAATGCCTCAGAATCGTATTTACCACCGGTGTTAATTTTGGCGACACAGTCGAATACTTTCCCCAGCGGGATGCCGCGCCCATAATCGCGCACCGTCACCTCATGTTCACTGATTTTAATCTCTATTGTCTTTCCGAAACCCATCACATATTCATCAATAGAGTTATCAACCACTTCCTTCACCAGCACATAGATGCCGTCATCCATAGACGACCCATCGCCAAGTTTACCAATATACATCCCGGGACGAAGACGGATATGTTCCTTCCAGTCCAGCGATTTTATATGTTCTTCCGTGTATGCTGACTTCACCATGATAAATCCTTTAAAAAAATATGATTACTACTCTGCCGGTTTAAACAGATACGTTGGAGATTTACGATTTACGATTTGAATTTTGGGATTTGGGATTTTTTTAATCTGTGTAATCGTTCGACTGAGCTCTCGACGAAGTCTGTGAAATCTGTGGTTTCCTTTTTATTAATTCATGATTAACACATTTGCCTAAGCAATTCCCCGGGAATGCTTATATCGGTAACGACAACCTCTCCCGTATGATTTGGCCCTTCTCCCAGATAAAATCCCTTTTTGCACGCGGCAAAAGTTACCGTTTTTCCTGCCTTTATTGCAGCTCCCAATACATTGCCGGTATCACAATCTAAGCCGGATGGTATATCCACAGCTATGATTTTTTTCTTCAGTGTATTTATCCCACGAATCAATGTTGTAAACGGTTCACGCACCTCTCCGGACAATCCTGTGCCAAAGAGCGCATCAATGAGCATTGTAAAGCGTTTCAGATTATCAATGGCATCATTTACCGCCTGAAGATCAATATATTCTTTTACCGGTATCTTCATATTCAGAAGTATTCGCAGGTTTATACCGGCGTCGCTTTTCTTTGGAATATCCGTTGTTTTTGCAAAAATAAATACTTCAACCGGAATGCCTTTATTAGAAAGGTGTCTTGCTGCAACAAAACCATCCCCTCCGTTGTTGCCCTTGCCGCATACAATAGCAATTTTTTCTCTCTGCAGGTCACCGGTTTCTCTCACCACCTCCTCTGCCACAGTTCTGCCTGCATTTTCCATCAGGAGCATCCCGGGAATCTGATATTCCTCAATAGCTTTCCGGTCAAGTTCTCTCATTTCTTCACGGGTCAATGATTTCTTCATCTTAATACACCCTCAACAAATTCGTTGAACCAGGTATCCCTACCGGTACACCTCCGGTAATCGCAATGGTTTCATTTTCGCCAATGTATCCTGCTTGTTTTGCCGCCTCTATGCCCTTTTTCATCATATCATCGGTATTTTCCATTGATTCGGTAAGAATCGGTATAACACCCCACACCAATGCAAGCCTTCTGTAGGTGCATACCGAAGGAGTTACAGCAAGGATCTTCTGCCGCGGGCGATACTTTGAAATAAAACGAGCCGTACTTCCCGATTGGGTACAGGTGATAATCGTATTCATGTTTAATTCATTTGCGACCTGACACGTTGCTATGCTTATGGCGTCAGGAATAGTGGTACGGTTTTCCGGTATGCGAAATTTTTCGAATGTATTGCTTTGCGTTAAATCAGGCTCAATTTGTTTCGCAATCTTCGTTAGCATTAGCACCGCATCGGCAGGATAGCGCCCTATTGCCGACTCTTCTGAGAGCATTACCGCATCGCTTCCGTCAAGAATCGCATTTGCGACATCGGTCACCTCTGCCCGTGTGGGGCGATAGTTATTTACCATTGAAGCCAGCATTTGCGTTGCGGTAATCACTGGTTTGCCGTATCTGTTTGCAAGCCGGATAATCATTTTCTGAACGGAAGGAACTCTCTCCAGTGGTATTTCAACCCCAAGATCTCCCCGTGCAACCATAATTGCATCCGCAGTATTCACAATTTTTTCTATATTATCTACTGCCTCGTGCTTTTCAATTTTCGCGATAATTGGGATAGTTTTGCCTTTCTTCTGTATAAGGTCCCGCAATTCCGTTATATCCTCAGCGGTTTTTACAAAAGACATCGCTACGTAATCAACCCCTTGCTCTATTCCAAATTCCAGATCCTTTTTATCCTTTTCCGTTAATGAGGATACCGGCAAACTTCGTGCAGGAATATTAATTCCCTTTCGAGAGGTCAGTACCCCTCCCACAATTACCTTGCAATGAATATTTCTATCATCCTTTTGTATGACTTCTACTTCTATTTCTCCGTCACTTAACAGAAGGGTATCGCCTATAGATACATTCATGGGTAAATCTGAATAATTGATTGATATAACACGCTCATTCCCCACTATATTCCTGGTGGTAAGGGTAAATGTATCGTTTGTCTTCAAGGTAACCGCATCGCCGGAAAGCATCCCGATTCTTATCTTTGGCCCTGACAAATCCTGGAGCACGGCAACGGGTTGCATTAATTTTTCCGAAATGGCGCGAATATGGGAAATACACTCTTTGTGTTGGGATAGTTCGCCATGCGAAAAATTAAGACGTGCCACATTCATCCCGGCACATATTAACTGTTCAATCATAGCCGGAGAATTACTCGCCGGCCCAATGGTACATACTATTTTTGTTTTTCTGTAATTATTCATTTTTCACAATTGTCGAATTAGTTTAGTTTTTCAAAAACTAAAATGTTACCCAATTATCATATTTTACAATTAAATATTTTGACAAAAAGTGCAAGGAAATAACTTTTAAGTGGGTTGTAATTCTACATGTATTTCGGGCAAACGAAAATTGTTACTTAATCTCTAAATACAGGCCTCATATTTATTTTCAATATGCTATCTTCATCCTTTTTTTCTTTTTCCCGCTCGCTTTTTCTTGCTCTCGCCTTTTCAAGTTCTCTTTCAAGCATTTTTCCAAGTTCCTTTTCTTTTTCTAGCTCTTTTTGCAATTCCTGGATAATTAAGGACGATCGCATGTATTCGCAGATCAGACAAAAATTTATAAATAAGCTTATATAAAAAACAATATCTATCATTCCCTCTTCTTTCTCATCTATAATTAGTCATTTGTCATTAGTCTCTCGTCTCTCGTTAACCGCCGATTATAGATTGCCGACAAAAGAAGTCTTATGACACAACCCCTTTATCCCTCAAACTTACATAACATCCATTCCCTACAATAATATGATCCAGGACTTTTATACCTACAATATTGCCCACTTCCTGAAGCCTCTGTGTTATTTGTATATCTTCCTTGCTTGGTTCAGGGTCACCGGAAGGGTGGTTATGCACAAAAACTACCGATGCGGCAGATTCTTTAATAGCAGGGCTAAATACCTCCCGCGGATGCACAATGCTGAGTGTTAAACTCCCTATGGAAATAGTCAATTCTTTTATGATCCGGTTTTTATTGTCTAGTAATGTAATAAGAAAATATTCCTGCTTCTTTTCCCTCAACCTTTCGTGAAAATGATGGAAAATATCGCTGCTCTTTTTAAATTGTTGCGCCGTTTTTACCGGAATGGTAGAAAATCGTCTCGCAATGGCAAGCGAGGCCTTGATTTGCGCTGCACGGGCAGGGCCTATGCCTTTCACCTTGCATAGTTCACCTATTGAAATAGCACTTAATGCTCGAAAATCACCATAGTCAGAAAGAAGTTTCTTCGCTAAATCAATGGCGCTATATTCCTGCGTTCCATCGCGGATTATGATGCCTAAAAGCTCCGCATCGGTTAAATGTTCTTCACTGCCCTGGATTAGCCTTTCACGTGGGCGTTCGTTGAGAGGCAATTGTTTTATTGTAGGGCGTTTACTTTTTTCCTGCATTTTTTTGTAGACGATAACTTTTCAATTATTCCGGCCGGCAAAAATGAATGGACATGTATTTTAGCAACACTTTAGTTTTTTGAAAAACTCCAACAATCGTATTATCTTAAATGCGTTCACACCCAAATGGGCAAATGCTTCGCCTCTACTTTTTCAAAAAAACTAAAGTGTTACGTAATTCTAAGCGAAAAAATATTTAATTACAAAACAATGACGGTTTATAGTAAAATCAGTCTTGTTGTTTGTATATAACAACAACCATCACGCTTCGCAAGAACTATTTTTCAGGAGTTCCTATGCATAGTAACACAACATTTACCGCCATTGCCCACCGGCAACATAATGACGAACGGCACAATGTTTTAATAAAAGAAGCCTTGTCCCTCGGCTGCGAACAAGCCTTTTTTATACACCCCGATGTGATAAGCATTGCACGATGGGTTCAATTAAAATGTAAATACGGCTGCAGCGAATACAATAAAAAACTAACATGCCCCCCACATTCCCCTGCTTATGATGAAATGAAAGAAATTCTGAAAGAATACAGCAATGCATTGCTCTTGCATGGCCACCTGAGCTGGCAAATGAGATATATGATAACAAAAATTGAAGAAAAGGCTTTCTCCCTGGGATTTTACAAAGCTTTTGGACTAGGAGCAGGCCCATGCCAATTATGCGAACAATGCGATGCTGCTTCAACATGCATTCGCACGGAGGAAGCCAGGCCATCAATGGAAGCATGCGGCATTGATGTATATCAGACTGTAAGAAACCTTAATCTTAAAATAGAAACACTCACGAGTAAAACCGACGAAGTGAATATATATGGCCTGGTTTTGTTAGAATAAATTATAGGGAAGGGAGATTACTATGCTGTCAGAAATTATGAAAAAAGCAGTAAACCTTGGTTTTGGCGCAATGCTTGTAACGAAAGAAAATGCAAACGAACTCATTGAAGAAATGGTGCGAAAAGGCGAAATCCAAAAGGATGAAACCCTCGCGCAAGTAAAAGAAATACTGAAGAAAATCCTTCCCAGCAAAGAAGAGATTGAAACACGGACGGAAGAATTAGTAGAAAAAATACTCCACAAGCTTGACATACCGACACGGCACGAACTCCAGGAAATGCAAAAAAAACTTGAAGCTATTTTGAAAGAATTAGACATCAAGGAAAAGAAGTAAGGGACTTGGAATTTTCTATTCTATAGTAGCAGTCGGCAGATTTAGGACTGTGGACTAGGGTGGCAAGGACAAACCCTGTTTTTCAGTGTTGAACTCTCACTCCGTTGTCTATGAAGCATCCATTTTGAAATGTGGATATGCAACGACGGCAGGGGCGAAGCATTTGCCAGTTTGGCTATGAACGCATCTATGACAATTTGTAGCAAATGCTTCGCCCCTGCTTTTGCAATTACAAAGCATTGAGCAAATATTACGAAACCACAGACAAGCAAGGCTTTTCTGTGCCACCCATTACGGAATAATTGCTTTGTATCAATTTGACAAATCACAAACTGTAAACCTTTTGAGTATAACTTCATGCCAATCAGAAAAATCCGCCAAAAAATCAGAGACATTCACCGCCTGAACAAAATCATGAGGATTCTGGGCAAGCACGGGTTCGGCTTTGTTATTCAACGACTCCATCTGGAAAACTATGCCTTCGGCAAGGGCGTTATCAAAAACCGTTTCTTCAGATATTTTGCGGAAACACAGGAACCCCGCGCTGTTCGTCTTAGAAAGGTGCTGGAAGAACTTGGCCCTACTTTTATAAAATTTGGACAAATCTTAAGTGTCAGACCTGATTTAATCCCCTTGGATCTTTGCGAAGAACTGAGCAAATTGCAGGACCGGGTGCCGCCATTTCCTTATGAAGACGTCAAAAAACAGATAAAGGACTCTTTTGGGAAATTACCCGAAGAGTTATTTTCTTCATTTGATCCCGTGCCGTTCGCTGCTGCATCTTTGGGACAGGCACATAAAGCGCGGCTTCACACCGGTGAAAATGTGGTAATAAAGGTACAAAGGCCAAACCTCAACAAAATAATTACCACAGATATGGATATCCTTAACACGTTTGCCCAGCTCGCAGACCGGTATATGCAAGATATAAGGATTCTCAACCCGATCACCATTGTCGATGAATTTTCGAAGGTTATCACAAAAGAAATAGATTTTACCTACGAAGCGCACAATATGGATAAATTCCGGAAGAATTTTAAGGACAACAAAACCGTACATATCCCGAAAGTATATTGGGATTACACAAGGCCAATGGTGATGACTACTGAAGAAATACATGGGATACGGCTGAATGAGTATCTGCTTCAGCCGCACACTACTGAAGAAAAAAAAACCGTAGCGGTAAACGGGGCAAATGCAGTGCTTCAGCAAATATTCATAGACGGTTTCTTTCATGCAGACCCCCATCCTGGCAATATTTTTGTTCTTCCCAATAATGTTTCCGCCTTTATCGATTTCGGGATTGTGGGCAGGCTTGATGAAGAGACGCGCGATGCTATCATTACGCTGCTCATTGCAGTATCTAAAAAAAATATACCCGGCATTATCAAGGCTTTAGAGCTGTTAGGGGCAATTGATGAAGAAAATCCTATCCGCGATCTAAAGAATGATATCAGCGAATTTTTAGAACGATATTACGATATCCCGTTAAAACAAATAGAAGTCCCTGCAATGTTACACCAGACCCTCGATTTAATGACACGGCACAAACTAAAAATCCCCCCCAATTTCATCTTCTCTTTAAAACATTTGCCACCATAGACGGAGTTGCCAGACAATTAGACCCTGAATTCAATTCCATACTTCATACAAAACCATTCGTAGAAAAACTTGTGCATGAACGCTATGATCCAAGGCGCATATTCAAAGATATAGAGATGTATTCCAATGAATTGTTCGACATTTTAAAGTATATTCCAAAAGACGCCTTTGAAATCTTAAGGAAGATTAAAAAGGGAACTTTAAAAATAGAATTTGAACATCAGGGCCTTTCAAAATTTATCTCCGAAATGGACAAATCAAGCAACCGGGTTTCATTCAGTCTCGTTATTTCCGCCCTTATTATAGGCTCTTCCCTCATTATCATGGCCGATAAAGGACCGTTGGTGTATGGTTTTCCGGCACTGGGTATATTGGGGTTTGTATTTGCGGGTATCCTGGGAATGGGGTTGGCAGTAGGCATCCTGAAATCAGGCCGTTTGTAAATACTGTAGTATTTTTCAGAAGGATTTTTAGTGCCGTGGATGAACTTATTGATTCCTTTATAAACTATCTTCTTGTTGAATGTGGTTCAGCCATGAACACCATTCATGGCTACCAAAGCGACCTGCAGCTTTTTATAAAATTCTTATTAAGCAAAAATATTCATGATTTCAACACTATCCGTCCGAATATCATAACAAGCTTCATTATTTCTGAAAAACAACGGGGACAATCGGTAAATTCTATTAACCGTGCAATTGTTTCCATCCGCATGTTTTATAAATTCCTTATCCTTGAAGGAAAACTGCAAAAAAATCCCCTTGTATCCCTCGACAGTCCAAAACTATGGAAAAAATTACCTTATGTATTGCCGATACACAAAATCGAAGACCTCCTTTCCGCCGCAGACGTCAAAACAAAACTAGGCATCCGGAATAAAGCCATTCTCGAACTACTCTATGCTACCGGCGCAAGGGTATCCGAAGTAGCCACAATATCGCTGAACGGAATAAACCTGGAATATGGATATATAAAATGCAAGGGCAAAGGTTCCAAGGAACGAATCGTACCTCTTGGGAAAAAAGCGTCCATCGCCATACAGGAATATTTGACGACCGTAAGGCCGCAAATCAAAAACAGCCAGAACAGTCATTATTTATTCTTATCGAGGACGGGACGGCCATTACGGAGAGAAAACATCTGGCTTATTGTAAAAAATTGTGCATTAAAAGCGGGAATTACCGAAGCTATTTCTCCACATAAGTTAAGGCATTCATTTGCGACACATTTGCTGGAAAACGGGGCAGACTTACGGGCTGTCCAGGAAATGTTAGGCCATGTAAGCATCTCTACTACGCAAATATACACGCATGTTAACAAACAACATCTTAAAGCCATCCACCAAAAATTTCACCCGCGTGCTTAAACAAATTCGTATATAAGAAGCGTAGGGTGGATTAAGCGACAAGCGAATCCATCAAAATAACGGCAGCGAAAACGAACAAATACCAAAGACTTTACCAGCAACACGGTTGGTATTCCATTACGAAGGGGTGCATTCCTGATTTTTTATAACTTCCGCCATATTTTAATGATACGTTACAATAGTGTTAACCCTGACAGGGTTGTTTCGTCCTGAACCCATTAACGGTTACAAAAAATCAGGGAAATATAGGGACACTTCCCTTATTTTTCCAACAAGATCAAGCAAGTAATATGGGAAGTGTCCCCTAATTATCCCTTTAACTCCGCCATTTATGGCGGAGATTCGCATGGTTAAACATTGGCTTTAGCCATGATTTTTGCAAAGAATTAGTTCACGATTCTTTGTTCTCCAAACTGCATGTATCCATATTTTGACGAATGACATATTCCATTCATTCAGGGCTAAAGCCCTTTTGTTTTGGGTTCCTTCTGTCCCCAGCCTAAAGGCTGGGGTTAGGTCATTGGATTCTTTCTGTCCACAGCCCCAAGATTGTGGTTGGTTCATCGGACACTCCCTACATCCCAACCTCAGACTGAAGGCCGGAGGTTGTTTCCCTCGTCTCTCGCCCCTCGTGATGGGGGCATTCCTCATTTTTTGCAAAAAAACAATTAGTAGGGGCTAATAGTAACCCAAACTTCCCTATCTGCGTGCAACGCACAGGCAGGCAGCTTGAGTGTTAAATAGCACAAGCATCTTGCTTGTGATACAATGTGTGAAAATTTACAAAAGACAATTTGCCTGTCTGCGTATACCGTACTGGCAGGCCAACCTGAACCCGCAGGGAAAGCCTTCTTATGGGCGGCCCCACATTGCTTGTCCCGTGCGTGGTTGGCCTTTTTTAAATATTGACAATGGAATTGCGTTGTCTATAATGCACGCACTATTTTACCCTATAAACCTTTACATATTTAATAAGGGCAATACTTATGAAAAAAAGGAGCCATATTTTTACCTTTTCGATAGTGCTTTCATTGCTATTTTGTTTTGCTTTTCCTTTTAATTCTATATTAAAAAAATGGAAATTATAAATTTAGGAGACATTAAACATGAGAGATAAAAACAAAAGCTATTTAAGAGAGGGCATTATTACAGTAATTTTGCTTTCATTTATGTTTTTAGTAAACATTTTGCAGGTAAGAATAGCGTTGGGGATAGAAATAATAAGCGGAGGAACTGGTGCTCTAAGCCTTAGCAAGAGCGAAGCCTTTCTTAATGGTGATACTATAATAATAACCTTAATTGATAGCGATCTAAATGTATCAAGCTCCGCAGATACTGGTACTGTGAAATTAATATCATCAGATACAGGGAGTAGTGGCATAAATCTTACAATGACAGAGAACAACTCCAATTCAAGTACGTTCTTAGGAACATTTATTACAGCTTCCTCCACAAATCAGAACATTTCTCCTGTTCAAGTAAAAGCTATTGCCAACGGGACTATTGCGGTAGTGTATCAGGATGCAAGTCCTGCGGCTGACGTTACGGCAAATGTAAGCACCAAAAATTTTGGTGCTGTACTTGATATTACGGCAGATCATGTAGCGATTGGCGGAAATGCCGTTGTATCCTTGTATGACCCGGAAACAAATGCCTCGATATCTTATGCAAATGTTGCCAATGTAAACGTTAAATCCACTACGGATTCAACGGGCACTACATTGAGGTTGACTGAAACGGGTAACGATACGGGGTCATTCCTTGGAACGATTGCCGTAAGTGCCAGCGATACATTGGTAAATACCCGTATTAAATCAGCGGTTGGCGATACTATAACGGTTTCATTTACCGACAATCCTGATGCGGATGGTGCTATTAGCATAGTTTCCGATACCGCAGAGGTTGTTGAGGCGGGAACGATTGATTCTAGCGCACCCTCTGGTTCGATAGCTATAAACGATGGCGATATATATACAAAAACCACTTCTGTAACCCTGAATCTTTCTGCAACAGACAACACGGGAGTTACTGGCTATTATTTGTCAGCAAGCTCAACGACTCCGTCATCTTCTGATTCAAGTTGGATATCAGTATCATCGACCACCAGCTACAGCGCAAACGTCTCGTACACATTAAGCAACGGAGATGGTTCAAAGACGTTGTATGTGTGGTACAAAGACGCCGCAGGGAATGTTTCAAGTACTGCCAGTGATTCCATCACTTTAGATACCACTGCCCCAACGGTATCAATAACCAGCCCAACACCCGATGCTACCTATTCAACCACAAGCAGTACCATAAGCCTAGGCGGAAGCGCATCTGACAGCACCAGCGGGGTAAGCAGCGTTGTATGGTCAAATAGCTCTACAGGCAGCAGCGGAACTGCAAGCGGCACAACAAGCTGGTCTGTTTCAAATATAAATCTTTCTGAAGGGAGCAACTCCATAATGGTAACGGCAACTGATAATGCGGGAAATACGGCAACGGATTCAATTACTGTTACCTATTCCGAACCGCAACCCACTCCTTCGCCAATACCTATAATAAATCCTCCAACAGTGGAAACTGATTCGGCAACAAATGTTTCAACCGGCTCTGCCACATTAAACGGTACGGTAAACGCCAATAACTCATCTACTATCGTATGGTTTGAATACGGAACAACAAATGGTGTTTATTCCTTTTTGTCATCAACACAATCCGTTAACGGTACGGCTGATACGTCAATAAGCATTAGCATCAGCGGCCTGTCAGAAGGCACAATGTATTATTATCGTATTGCAGGACAAAACAGCGCAGGTACCAGCTATGGAGATGAAAAGAATTTTACGACTGAATCGTCCTGCATTGATGATTTCGAACCTAATGATGACTTCGACGTGGCATACGGACCCTTGGAGTCGGGGAAAAGTTATGAGGGGAAATTGTGCAGTTCTTCAGACAGGGATTATTTTAAGTTTGAGTTGAAAAATCCAGATGTACAGTTGATGCTTACTGTGCCAACTGATAATGATTATGACCTTTACCTGTATGATTCCTCGAAAAGTGAAATAAGCAACTCCGCAAATCCTAAAGGCACGGAAACGATTTCACACAACGACCTCGAAGCCGGTATGTATTATATACAGGTATCAGGTTACAGTGGATCATATAATACGGAAGATGTATATGTCCTTGTTGGTACATGGACGGCTGCAACAAGCACGACACCTGTACCAACCCCCGCCGAATTAGGCACTATATTTGGAAGTGTGGTTGATACGGATGGAAAGCCTGTTGCAAATGCAACTGTATTTACTGATAAAGGTGGATATTCGGCAAAAAACGGTTCTAATGGCATCTATCAATTGAACGATGTTGCGGAAGGGAGCTATTTACTGACCGCACTGGCGGAAGGCTACGGGTCAGTATCGCAGACAGTAACAGTTAAGGCAGGAGAAACAACGCAAGCTGATTTTACACTATTACGTGCGATAACACCTCCAACGCCTGTTCCTTCGCTTTCACCTTCATTTAGCCCGGTACCATCAACAACACCCACGCCGAGTACCTTAACAGGCAAAATATTCGGGTATGTTATGGATGAAATAGATAACCCTGTCAAAAAAGCAAAAGTAAGATGTAAGGGGAAAAACACAAAAGTAAAAGCAAATGCGACTACAACCAAGCAGGGCTATTTTGAATTTAACAATCTTAGCGCAGATTCTTACAAAATTACCGCTAAGAAAAAGGGTTTTAATAAATCAAAATATAACGTGAATCTTGAAGAAGGAGAGGAAAAGGAAATTGAGATTGTGCTGGAAGAAAAGTGATTATTTTTAAGAACAATTTAACAGGAGAATGAGAAATGTATAAGATATTTATTTGTTTAGTAGTACTTTTTGTTAGCACGACAACTCTTTTTGCCGATAGGGTTAAAATTAATGATAAAGGTATTGCAGATGTTGAGTTTGAACCGATTGAGGTTGGAGCAGGTAGTTTTGACTCACAAATATTTATAATTGGTAACATAGAGTCTGAAATTAAAGGTGTTATGGGATTTGCAGATATTGGTGGTGGTTATGGTAGTTATGAAAGACAATTACCTATTACATCTACGTATAATAACCCAGCACATTATTTTACTGTATCTTTGGCATACTCAGAATCAGACAAAGCAGTTATATGCATTCCGGGAATGCTGGAATAATTCAGAGGAGGATTATGAATTTCCAGAACTGTATTTTGAATTAAGGTGGCTGATATTAAAATAGAAAAGATTTGATATGGAAAAACGTGGTGGGTGACTATTACCCTTAAAACCAGCGGATAACAGTGAAAAATATTCCTATCTTTTAACGTTTTCGCGTTATAGCCTCTTAAACCCTGTCAAGATTACTATGAAAAAGTGTTAAAGAATACCAAGCCAGATAGAATAGAGCAGCCAAAATAGAGAGGACTTGTTCGGGAGATTAAACAGGGATTTATAATAGAGGTAAATGGATTTACCTGAATATTAATCAATTCCAACATATCCTTGTAATTAAAACGGTTAAATGTATAATCGTTTTGGGAAGAAACATCAAATTGTCAATAGATTAGGTTTGCCCCCCACGACCCACCGTAAAATATCTTGATACATTCAGTTCATTAATTTTCACAGATCTGATTTAAATAATCATACGAAAGGAGTGAAATGGTGACTACTCGATTTATAGTAGATGAATCAGGTAATAAAACATCTGTTATTTTGCCGCTTGAGGATTATGAAGAACTGTTAGAAGATATTCACGACCTGACAATTATAGCCGAGCGCAAAGATGAACCATCCATTAGTCTTGAAGAACTTAAAAAAAGGTTAAAAGCCGATGGGCTCTTATAAGATTGAGCCGAGGAGTTCGTTAGAACATGATCCGGGAAAAGTTGATAGACAATTTATTCCAAAGGTTCTTAATGTTATTGAAAGTCTCGCGGAGAATCCTTTTCCAGTTCAATCCGGAAAAATGAAAGGCTCTGAGTCAAGCTATCGTTTACGAGTTGGAGATTATCGTATAATTTATCAAGTCGATACTGATAATAAGAGGGTAATTATTTATCATGTTCGACATAGAAGGGATGCTTATAAGAGGTAAAACATTACTGACTCGAGAACGATATGTTGAAATACCAACCGAGACGACAGCAGAATTCAGGGGACACCATATTTAATTATTGACGCAGTAATTAAGTATGGTGTCCCCTGAATTTAATCACCCTACTTAAATAAATTCAAATATGGCTCAAAGAGGAAAAGGCGATAGCGGGTCTTGCCGCTTACCTCTTTCAAAATGCCTTGTTGCACAAACAGGTTAACCAGTCCATTAGCGGCTTTTGTGCTTAGGTTGCATATTTCCTCTGCCTGCTTTACATGGATAAAAGGCTCTTTGAACAGATATGAGAGCAAAACGAGCGCTGTATGGGCGCGTCTGCCTGCTGTATTACGTAAGGTGTTTTCTACATTTTCTTTTAATTTTAATATTTCCGAAAGTGTGTTGGATGCCTGCCGGGCTGTTTCATCCACACCTGTCAAAAAATACTTTAACCAGTGTATCAGGTCATTTTTTTCCCGCACACGGGTCAGGTTGTCGTAATACAGACTTTTATTTTTCTCAAAAAATACCGAGAGATAAAGAAGGGGCTGTTGCAATATTTTTTTGCTTACCAAATAGAGTGTGATCAGCAACCGGCCTATTCGTCCGTTGCCATCCAAAAAAGGGTGTATGGTTTCAAATTGATAATGAGCAATACCGATACGGATAAGTGCGGGTACGTGTATGTCTTCGTTGTGTAAAAAATTTTCGAGGTCACCCATTAATTCATTGACGTAAGGCACTGTAAATAAATAAAGGTATCAAGTAGATCAATTTCATGCTCTGGAAACATGCAATCAAGGCTTCAAAGTGAGACGTTAATTTATTTACAGCGCCTAAGTATACGCCGGCGGAATAAATACTGCATCATTCAAACTTGCTCCGCCAATCCAGTTTTGACTTTTGCGAAATGCACCTGGCATTTTATGTTTTCCTCTCACTCCTGGGAGGAGTCTCTCATGGGTTTTACAGAGCAGCCTGGATGAAAGCGGGAGTTTTTCCAAGTCTTTTATTGCATGTTTCATGGCCTCCGAATAGTTGCGTACTTCCAGCCAATCGTTCCGCCTTTCAGGGTTTATTTCCTCTTCCGGCAATAAAGCTTCGTCAATGTTGGTTTGCGTACCTTCAATCCGGCTTGAAATAACGGCCTCTTTGGTGACGTGTAATTGAATAAACAGGTCAATATTGGGCACCAGCCGTGCAAAGGAGTTAAGTTCGCCTAAGCTGATAGATGCTTTTTCCAGTAAAGTGCTGAGTTGGGCATCCTTCCACTGCCATTGATTATTGATAGGCTCTGGCACAAAATAGCTGTAGCCGGTACCTTTCTCAAAATGACCCGCTCTGAAGGATTCTATATCGAGTGTCTTTTTCATTATCACCTTAGGAAAGTAAATTTATTTTCAAATAAGTTTACTTTAACTTGAAAAAGTAAACTTATCAATATTTAAGTTTACTTTCCTTCCGGTAGTTTTATTTGGGATAAGTTGTTTTTTATCAAAGCATTAAGTGTAATTTCCTCATCAATCTGTTTTTAAGGCAATAAACCTTTCAGTAAAATTAAAATCATCTTCATCATCAGGCAAGCCGATGTATCTGCATTGTCTTTCGTATATCGCTTTCATTTTCGTTACTGGCAGATGTAAAGGGTTACAAAAAACCTGGAGTGTACCCGTGTCGAACCCAGGCAAGGTGATCCGGGGTTAGTTGTGCTGCCGCTACATTATTATCACTATTTTTATGGCGCCCTGAACCTTTACTTTAGATTATGCCGTCCACTTGCCGGGTCAAATTCCCGCTGGACATCATCTCTTTCCTGACGGCCAAGTCTGTTCCAAGTGGTTTTACTTCCCGGATGAGTAGTCGTATCAAACCCGTTCTGTGCGCTTATACCCACGAGATCGCTGATTATAAATCTATCGTGAAAGTTATCCCATATGAAGACATCAGCGAATAATCCTGCAGATAGCAATGAACTTGAAAGTGCGTGAAAACAACTTTTCCAATCGCTTTCAGGTAAAACTTGTCGAGAACGACCTGACCTTACATAACAAACCCTGTGAATTTCGATAGGTGGAGCAGGAGAGCGTCCTGCCATAGACGAAAAAACCCTTTGTAAATCTTGATACCGGGGTTTCGTAGGGTCAAGATGTGGATCAATAAACATCATCGAGTTGGCACACTTAAGTATAAGTTTAAAATTATCTATGTAAGAAGAGATGTAACGGGTGTATTCCCGATTTTTTGTAAAAAAGAAAGCCGTTGACTGATATTTTACTTGAATGTGTGTAAATTCATGGAGAGAGCATTCAAAATTATTCATTATAACGTGAACCCACCCCCTTACCCCTCCCAAGAGGGGACTCCAAGTATTCCCCTCTTGGGAAGACTAAAGGGTGGGTAATGAGTCCGCTTATGGCCATGAAAAATTGCTGCCAAAATTTACAAAAAATCGGGAATGCTCCCAACTTAATTGGTTGGAATAACCGTATTGGAGGCTTCAAAGAGGTAAAATAAAGGAGAATACCTGCGGTAAGGGGCTATGTTAGAGGCACAGCAAGAGGGTGGAAAAATCATATTAATACCAAAAACCCTCGTTAACAGTGCACCGGTACAAAAACTTACTGAACACGAACAAAATATCCTAGCTACAACAGCCGAGGATTAAACACCGCAGAAATACGGATGGCCGTTAAGGCTGGTCTTATTGACCATGATACAAGCGTACTGGTGGCACAAGAATTGGCAGAAGGGCGAAAGAGAGGCCGAAAAAGACATTACGGCAGAACGTGTTTCCGGGGCTGTATGATACTATTGAAGACACGCTAAAGGAATAGCGTTCTTATATTCCATGGCAAATAATATACGTTGGACACAGTGTTTTAAAAAAGATTTTCAGTTCCTTCCGGAGTATAAAAAAAATACCGGCTAACAAAACAATTGCAATTGCTCCAGTCGATCCTTCTTGTTGGCTATATCTTATGCTAATACCGTGGCTTCGCCGGATAAATACGCCATTTTTGGGAGGGGTGTTTGTAAAACTCCGTTTTGATACCACAAAACGGTTCTGTCCGTGCAAGCAGCATGGATTGGTCTTTTCCCGAGAGTTTTTCAAACTGTTGCGCATATGAAACATTTTCTTTAAGCTGTTCAATGCTGTCCATACCAGAAACCAACGTGCTTACCGACTGACTCCATGCATAATATAAGCATTCTTTTATGGTTGCCACTTTATCTTCCAGTAATACTCCATTTGCCGTTGTTTTCATTGCGAGGATTCCAATGTCATACTTTACGGCTTCCGGAATGACCAGTTTAATAAAACTCAAATAATGCGGATCTACAAGATTTATCGGCATCTGCACAGTTTCCAGGAGATGGTGGTATTTTTGAATGACATTCACCAGCGCTTCCGAATTCCGATGTCCGGTAACTCCCACATGGCGTATCTTTCCTTCTTTTTTGGCATTGATAGCCGCCTCAATAGCCCCGCCCTTGCTAAAAATGGATTCAACATCCTCCATCGTTTGCACGTCGTGAAATTGCCATAAATCAAGGCAATCAGTTTGTAATCGCCGGAGGCTTTCGTGCAATTCTTTTGAAGCGGCAACTCTGTCTCGTGCTCGCGTTTTTGTCATGATAAATGCCCCGTCACGCCTATCTTTGAGCGCTTTTCCAATTCTTATCTCGCTGTCACCATTATTGTAAGACCAGGCAGAATCAAAGAAATTAACGCCTTCATCCAGTGCGGCATGAATCATTCGGACGGCATAATGTTCATCTTTCATCCGACCGATGTGATATCCACCAACACAGAGCATGGAAACCATTCCTTCGGTTTTTCCCAAACGGCGTTTTGGCACACCTCCCCCTTTTCCAGCTTCTGAGGGAGAAGATACTTTTTCTCCGGGGAACATCGTATTTATACTTTCCGGAAAGTTCAAACCAAAGGCAACTGCAAAAGACCCTTTGAGAAAATTCCTGCGATTAGTAAGTTTATCGTTCTCAAGTGCCATTTTAAGAATTTTATAAAATATGTTTTCTGTATACATGGTTTTATTGGAGACACATCCCATTTATCAGTCTTCCCCGTGGCCTTAATTTAAATATCCTATCAAGTTTCCGCTCCATTTTCTTTATAAAACTTTGACTGCCAATGGAACGACCACTCCCTGTATGCGATTTGCTCCATCTTTTTCCCTCAACAATCGCAATCTCCTCCGGCGTGAGGTCGTGGAGATGTATATAAGGTATAACACCCCCCCGCCCCTTAAATCCCCTCTTTTTAGAGGAGATTTCTAACTTATTTGCTAAACTGCATGCGTACAAAGGTTATCGTTTTCCATACATCGGCTGCTGAAAGATTATGATCGCTGCCTGGTCCATAAGCATGGATGGGGGTATCCGGTATTCCATACTCTACTATACAGAAGATATCTCCATCTACTCTTTTCGAAAAAAAAACTCTTTGTTAAAAACCGGCATTGTGTACCCTTCCAGTATGGAACCGACTCCATCACTATTTTTCCCATGACACCTTGCACACTTCCCTGAAAAAATATACGTACCCCTCTCCAGTGATGATTTATCGCTCGCGGCAAATGGATTCCTTTTTACGAGGTATTCCTCCGGAGCTTTTCTAACCGGGTGTGACCCCCCGCAAATACCGTTACCGGCACTATCAATACAAATGAAATACGCACGGTTTTAACTGAGAAAATCAACGAACTCATCAATAACCTATCTTTTCAAGCTCCGGATAAAACGTTCCTTCCTCAAACGCTATCCTACCTGCAAGCGCACTTTTTATACCATCGAAGTCAGATACAAAATCACCGCTATCTACAGCATCAGGTGTTGAATATTTATTGAAGAATGGCAATAATGCATTTTCGGCAATCTTCCCGAGTTCGTCTATAAACGACTGTGCGGCTGATTTAAAAAATACATTGTCGGACTTCCCCATTGATTCTGTTATAACCTTATTTTCTTCTGCTACGTGTGCCAGTAAAGCATCCTTTAAGCTGTTAAGTGTATCCAACCTTTTTTGTCCACTCTGAGAATCAATTTGTCCCAATAAATCGATTGCTGCCTTGTGTGTAGCTTTAAAACTGTCTACAGTTGCCCCCATATGCCACTTCTCCTTTCTTTAATTTTACAAATATTTATCACGCTTGACTTGTAACTATTCAGCGTAAACGATACACGGCTCGTTCCCAAACCTTGTACTGAACATAGTGAAGTATCTGTTTGGGAACGCAGTTGTACTCTGATCTCCGGTAGTTTAATAAATTACGCTGAATAGTTACCCTCTGTTAATTCATAAACAGTTTTATTTAAGTTGATTTTCTTTGCAGCATTCACCTGAAGGTCATGTAATGCCCCGGCGTGTTCCTTCATATGCATCAGATGTGTTTCTAACATTTCCGGTGCAACTTCTTTTATTCGTTCAACAGTTGCTTCCTCACTGTATGCTTCAGATTCTTTTTCTTTGATTGTCAATGCACCTGTAGGGCAGGAGCCAAGACACGCCCCAAGACCGTCACAGTAAAATTCTTTTACAAGCTTTGCTTTGATGCCATCTTTAGTTTCAACAATTTGAATTGCCTGCTCCGGACAAGCGGGTATACAATTTCCACAGCCATCACACAATTCTTCAACAATCTGAATGATTTTCCTTTTTACCTTCATAAAAATATCCGTTTCAGATTTAACATTTATGATTCATCCGGCAATATAAATATCCCGGATGGAGTAGGAACTGTTATCTCGTCTAAGACCTTCCATTCATTTGTATCAAGGACTCTTACAGTATTATCAAAATAAGATGAGAGATAAAGCCTCCTGCTATCTTCAGAAAATCTTATATGCATTATCCTCTTTCCCGCCTTTATATCGTTTAAGACCTTTCTGCTTTTAGCGTCTACCACCGTCAGAAAATCTTCCTTATCACCGCTGTAGTTTACCGCAATATACCTGCCGTCAGGAGAGACGGCAACAAATACGGGAAGCCCTGTCAAATCAATATAGCCGCTGTGCTTAAAGCTGTTGATATCTACAATATGAAGCCTCCTCTCTCCGACTGCCGGGATAAATGCGCTGTCCTTATACACTCCCCACGTGCCAAAATGAGGTATCTTAAATATCGCCTCACCTTCGCCCCTCCTCAAATTCCTTCTGGAATAGTTCATGGTATTTACGTCAAGCATACCAACGCTTCCCTTATTAAAAAGTCCAACTATATATTTATTCTCAGACATAAGTGCGTCAAAAGGCATACCGCCCGCATTTTTTATCATCTTATGCACTTCAAAATTCTTTTCCGAATCAAGCACCCATATCTCATCTTTATCCATGAGGGCAAATATCAGAAACCGCTTCCACGATTTTATACCTACGTTTTTTGAGTTTGTCTCAATCTTTTTTAATGTGCTAAGGCTCTCGTCAAGTATAACCACATCATGAGGGTCATAGTTTGCAACCGCCACCATATCTCCGGTAAATATAAAGCCTATACCGCTTTTACCGACCTTAACCTGCTTTATGAGGCTGTCAGAGACTGTCTCTATTTGCGAAAGGTAGCCGTCCCTGCTTATCACATACATAAAGTTTTTATTAAATTTTACAGTTGCATGGTTGAGGTTTCCAAGATTTCCAATCTCCCCGGAAAGAACACCGTTCTCTATTACAGCAAGCCTTTCCCTCTCCCTTTCAACAACATAAATCTTCTCTGCAAAAGCAGACGTAAGAGTGTAAAGAATAAATATTCCTGTTGTAACTACCATAAAAATGGCATAAAACAATTTTGTATAAGAACACGGGATTGCTTCGTTTTGTCCGGAATGGCTGGTCTTACCGGATTTAAACCTTATATATGACATGCCGGATCCTCCTCAAAATAATCTCCGTATCTGATATACGCCCTTGCCCTTGAATTTCCGTTGCATATCTCAATATAAGCGCATTTTCCGCATCTGCCATGGAGCCTCCGCGGGCTCTCTCTAAGCCTTGAAAGGATGCCGTTTGAATTCCATATCTCACAGAAACTCCTTGTCCTCACATTTCCAACTGCATCAGAAAAAAACGGATCGGGTTTTACATTGCCTTCAGAGTCAATATTCACAAGCCGCTTTCCTGCCTGATTCCCTCCCCATGTCCTTAACCTTTCATAAAGTCCGTCATATATATAGGGGTATCTCTTTTTAACAGCATTAAGAAGCATCACGGCATCTGCGTCATTGTTGCCCGTCACAACATTTATCGGAATATTGTTATCCACATATTCAAAAGACTTTTCAAGTATAAAGCCTATCGCCCGCCTGTAGCCATCGCGGTCTACATCATGCAAATCTCCGGCCCTGCCTGAATATACCAAGTGTGATATATATATCTTCTGTATGCCTTCCTTACGGGCAAGCTCAAATATAAACGGAAGGCTCTTCTGCGTGTTTTCAGTAAGCGTGAATCTCACACCGACCTTCAGACCGTTTTTCAGGCACAATCTTATCGCCCTCAGCGAATCCTCAAATGCACCCTTTCTGCCCCTGAATGAGTCATGTATCCCCGTCTCTCCGTCTATACTTATGCCTATGTAGTCAAGCTGCTCTTTTATTCTGTTTATATTATCTTCCCCTATAAGAATACCGTTTGTTGAGAGATAAGTCTTTATCCCTGCCTTTTTCAGTTCGCAGGTTATATCGAAGATATCCTTCCTCATAAGCGGTTCACCGCCTGAAAGTATTGCTAATTTTACCGCTGACTGTTTAAACTGTTGTATAAGACTTATTGTATCTTCACTGCCAAGTTCTTTACCTTTTATCTGATTTGCATATGCGTAGCAGTGTTTGCATGTGAGATTGCAGTTGTTTGTAATATTCCATATAACAATAGCGCCGCTAAATGGTCTGCAACCTTTTTTGGAAAGAGAATCTTTTACGTATTCAGTTATCCTTAGCATTTGCGGATTCCTTTATAAAACTAAGAAGAAACTCCACCTCTTCTGCGCCTGTCTTTATCTCCGGCATAGTTGCCTTCGCATAGCCGAGGGTCTTGTATGCGGTCTGGGGGTTTGTTATATATGCCCTTATCATATTTTCGTTACTGTTTTCATATATCCATCTGAAAGAAGGGCCAAACGCCTCATACGTGGGATGGTGGCATCCCCAGCACTTTTGCCTGAAGACCTCCCCGCCAAGTTGAATTGGGTCATAGCGCCTGTTTTTATTTACAAAATTATATTTTCCAACAGGCAGGCTTGCGGGAAATCTCTTTTGCTCCTTCAATGTAAGCGCATCATACACGATAAGACTTCCGTCGTTTTCATAGATACTTAAATATGCAGTGCCGCCGTCTCCGCTTATTTCGGTATGCATCATCTTTTTGCCTTTTACAGGAACTATTCTTTTCTGTGAAAGTTCCCTTTTGTCTATTAAGACGAGTTCATCGCTGCCGTTATCAACCCATAAATACGGATTATTGGAGTTTGTCCTCACAAAAAAACCGCTCCCGCCAACGTCTATCTTCCCCAAAAACGCCCAGTCATACATCCGCCATATCGTCAGGTATGTCTTTCCTATATGCGCAGTGGCAAAATAAAACGAGCCTTTATCATACCAGTAGGATGCAGAAAAAAGATGTGGCATGCTTTCTATCGGATATTCAAAGATCTGTTTTCTGTCTTCAATGCTGTATACCTGAAGAAGCTTGCCGTTTCTTGAGCTTCCTATTACATAGGAATCAAGCGGATCTATAAAAAAATCATCAAAAGGATTCATGATCTTTATATAGTCAATAGAAAGACTTTTCGTATTGATTATCCCAATAAGCGGTTTATCCCTGAATGTAAATATCGCCTCATCCCTCGAGTGAAGCTCGTATATAGCATTGATCTTTCCTTTAACAGGGATAACCTTTAATACAGGGTCGCTGCCCTTCTTTATGCTTTCAACATCAATAGCAACGATAGCTTCCGGAAGAATACATGCAGCAAACAACCGACTTCCGTCTCTTGAAAGCGATATATTCCTTAAATTCACACATACCCTTATCCTTCCATAAAACCCCCTGTCGGTATCATACATTCCGACCCAGCCGTCTCTTGCCGGTATGAAAAACTTCTTCGCATCAGGCGTAAACTTCAGACCGCCGTGAATATTGCTGAAATCAAACTTATCTAGTATGCTGTCTCCTTCCATGACCCATACCCTGTTAATGCCCCTCTCAACAACTACAATGAGGTTTTTTATGTCTTTTATCTTTAACGGCTCTGCATCCCCACCTGTGATTTCAAGGCTTTTTTTTATGTCATCTTCTTTCCATTCCACGGACATAGGCTTTCTGATAAATGCCACAATCATATTTATTTCTTCATCGTTCAGGTAGTCGAAAGAAGGCATTTGTGTTGCTGGAAGCCCATTCTTAATAATGTCTGCAAGGTCTTTATCAGAAAGATTTTTTAAAAGTGCAGGCAGAAGCGCAGAGGCAGTTGTTCCCATCCTTTGAGGATGATGACACGATGAGCAATATGCCTGATAAAGCAGTTCATCTTTAGTAGAAGCATTCAGGACGGGCACTGTAATAAAGCTTGTGCAGATAACAATAAACAGTATGCCTCCTGCCGTTACGAATAAGCTTTTACCGTGTACAGGCATTATTTACCAAACCTCTCGCGCACAAAGATTATCGCTTTCCATATATCATCTGCCGAGAGATTATCACCGCTGTCGGGCCCGAAAGAAGGCATCAGGGTACCAGACAAACCCTGCTCTATTAACCAGAATATATATCCATCCTCTTTTTGTGAAAAAAACTCTTTATTAAAAACGGGCAATGCGAATCCTTCCAATATACCACCTACACCATCGCCATTTTCCCCATGACACTTCGCACACTTCCTTGAATAAACAGACCGGCCCCTCTCAAGCGCTACTAATTTACTACTTCCTGCATACGGATTCTTGATAGCAAGGTATTTTTCCGGAATTTTTTTAGCCGTCTGTACATCCTCCGCATGGACAGACATCGGCACTATCAATATAAACGCAATAATCGCTGTTTTGATTGCCATTAAACCCATATTACTACCCTCCTTAACATCTAAATTTTGGATGCCGGAAGGCTTCCCTTCCGGCATCCAGGCCTAAGTTTTAGTAAATATCAAGCCTTGTGTTATAGACATTAAATTTGCCCGTCGGAGTTACAAGTCTTGGATCTGTGATCCTTGCCTTCTCTGTAAGCGTTTCATCGTCAAATACAATAATCTCTCCTTCCCTATCCCAGACAGATATCCATAACTCATCGCCCCCTTTATTATATTCCATATGGACAATCCTGCCCTTGTCTGTAAGTTTCAATACTTTTGGTTCCTTGTCAAGATGCCTGATATCGTAAACCGTAACGCTTCTTTGTGCATCTACATCTTTTGAGAGTGTATGGTCTACCCACAGGTGGTGGCTCTTTGGATGGGTCTTGATAAACAATCCGCCGTCCCCTGCAACCTTGAGCTTTCTTACTACCTTCCATCTGTTTTCAGTCTTGTCATGTCTTGGTTTTGTGCATACAAGGGCCACTGCCGCTTCTCCGAGATGCGGTGTTGCATAAACCCATCCGTATTCGGGGTCCTTAAAGTTTGTCCCCCTTCCGGGGTGAGGTTTAATACCGGTCTCTACAATAGCCTCAAGCTTTTTTGTCTTTGTATCAACAACAACAAGCTTATCCCTCATGTTGGCTGCAACGAGAAAATATCTGTGTGATTTGTCCCATCCGCCGTCATGGAGGAATCTCTCCGATTCAATTGTAGTGACCTTGAGATTTTTTATGTCAGAGTAATCCACAAGCAGGATGAGTCCTGTCTCTTTAACATTTAACACCCATTCAGGGGCAAAATGCGATGCAACGATAGAAGCCACCCTTGGCTCAACATGGTATTCCTGTGTATCATAGGTGTAGCTCCTTGTGCTTACAATCTTCAGCGGCTCAAGCGTAAGACCATCAAGGATAACGTAGCTTGGAGGCCAGTAATTTCCCACCACGGCAAGCTTATCAACAAAGTCCCCCTTTCTGCCTTTATACTTACTGCTCTCAATTGACCTAGCATCAAGCCCGGTCTTAACCTCTGCAATAGTCTGTATAGGGTCCATCCAGAGGTCAACGAGTGTCGCCTTGGCGTCCCTGCCAATCGTATAGAGGTATCTGCCTGATTTTGAATACCTGAGGGTATGCACGGCAAACCCCGAATCCAGAACAGATACTACCTCTTTGGTATCGCCGTCAATTATGGCAATCTTACCGGCGTCCCTCAAAATTACTCCAAAGAAATTCTCCCAGTTTCTATGGTGCACAGGTTTTGTAGGTCTCTTTTCAACCGGCACATAAACTTTCCATGTCGCCCTGATGTCTTTCATGTTAAACTCAGGCGGAACCTCCGGCTCCATTTGGATATACTTCGCAAGGAGCTCAGCATCTTCCATCGTATAAATATTAACACCTGCGCCCCATCCTGGCATACCGCCTTTCGTTCCGTTAAAGATTATATTTTTGAGTCTCTCCGTGCCCATAGGCTTCGTCCTGTCAGGTGTAAGGGCATTACCCGTTGCACCTTTCCTTAGCATACCATGACATCCGCCGCATCTGTTAAAATACTCCCAGTTTGCCTTCTTATATTCTTCTCCTGAAAGCTGCACCTCCGCATTAGGTTTTGCCACCTGACGACCTTCTTCCGAAAGCTCAGCCTCAGCCTTCTGAACAACGTTTGCCTTCTTATATTCTTCTCCTGAAAGCTGTGCCTCCGCATTAGGTTTTGCCACCTGACGACCTTCTTCCGAAAGCTCAGCCTCAACCTTCTGAACAACGTTTGCCTTCTTATATTCTTCTCCTGAAAGCTGCGCCTCCGCATTAGGTTTTGCCACCTGACGACCTTCTTCCGAAAGCTCGGCCTCAGCCTTCTGAACAACGCCAGTACCCATAATCACAAATGAGAAAACGGATATCACAATTACCAACCATAACTTCATACATCCTCCTTTCGTTTACCGAAGTGCTTTGTGCAGGGCTTAAAAGCCTTGCAGATACCTTTATTACAGCCCTTTTTCTTTAATTAAAGGTAATATATGACTGCGATTTGTATTACCAAGGCCGAGAAGTAATCTGTACTATAGTCAAATAAATCTATTTTTCGAAAAACATTACAGGTAGGGGCGAAGCATTTGCCTGCATATAAGAGAGAGACGTAAAATGCTGTACATACGTCAACCCCGCTACGTTGAAGGAATTATGCTGTACGCATGCAAATGCTTCGCCCCCATTTTCCAAAAAGCCAAATTACCGCTAAGGTTCTAAAATCAGATTTGTTTGACTATATATCAGGCGGAGGGAGCAATTGACTATCAGAGAGGAACCATCGGCTTTTGCCCAATTACTGACAACTTATAATATTTTTCATCAGTCCCGGGTTTTCACTTAGCTGGTTATTATTTGTGAAGATCAAAAGTGAAAATCTATCTATATATACAAGTTGTTCAAATCTTCGGTTACGGTAATATCCCGAATTCAATGATGAAAACTTGCATACCATAATGATTAACACATTCTGTTCCTTATTTTCAGAAGTACATATCAATAGTCCTATTTCCCTTATACCACTGATCTTGCGGAATACGCCTTTTACAATATGAATTATAAAACTGTATTTCCTTTTGCAATATGTTATGCACATGTGAAAAGAATTTGAAGCTAACATTCTGGGGACATCATAAAATCATTGACTTATGTTGAAAAATAATTACAATCCCGTCGCTTTTAGGGCGGTTCACCAAGCACCCTTATTCAGGCTATTTTAGCCCCCTACGGAGCTTCTGTATAAAAATTGCCTATGTTGGTTATTTATATTTCGCTACCATTGTATTATTTCAAAATACTAAATATTTATAAATTCCCGCAACTAAACAACACAATCAGAATGGAAGGGATTACCATGAGTATACGCATGGTTGACGATTCTCCGGACGTACATTTTCAACTCAAATTTTTCCTGAATTCCAACGGTTACACCTCAAGAAAAATACGGAGGAGAAGAATTTGTCGCGGTCTTGCCTGATATGGAGTTAGAAGGTGCATGCCAGATAGCGGAAAACATACGTATAAACTACGTATAAACATTGATGCGCCAAAAATTGCCCTTCAGGAGTCGCATGTTTGCGGCCTGGTTACCGTCAGTATGGGGATTGCAACGACGATTTCCGATCCGGACTTAAACTCTGACATTTTGATTGATTATGCGGACAAGGCATATACCAGGCTAAAAATGAAGGACGTAACAGGGTTAAAATTTTTCAGCGCAGCGATACGGAGAAGACTTAGTATCTTATCAGTTACTTCTTTGTACTTTCAGGCAAAATACTTAATGGTGAAATCCGATAATTGTGAAATACGAAACAAATTCTAATGACAAAATGATTCGAAATTCTAAACAAATACATCTTTCGTGTCTAACATTTAGTGATTCATATTGCTGCCTGTCTGTGCGTGATCGCACGCAGACAGGTATGTTTTGGATTTGTTTTGAATTTTAGTAACTATTCAGCGTAAAACATTACACAACTCCCGGCGGGTTCACTCATTAGAAGGCTTTTGTCAAGGACAAAAGCCTTCTAATGAGTGAACCCGCGAATGGTGGGATAAGTGAGAATTCGGCGTAGCCTCCCAATTTATGATATCAGGCGAGGATGACTTCAGCTCAGGCAAAATCGTTGGAGGCGACTTTGACGAAAGCATTGTGAAAGCAAAGGCATATTTGTTGTTTCTTGGCATGAAGTATAGGTTTTAATATGCATGGGAGAAAAGATGCATTATGATGTGATTATTATCGGCGGTGGTTCGGCAGGGTAGACCTGATATTATTATGAAAAGATGTTTGCGTTACAAATGGCAGAGAAGGAACTCAGGGACATGCTGAAAGTTGTTTTAAAGACATTTGATTTAAGGGAATTAATCCACATAATACCAAAAGAAGATTATTTACTTGTCCTTGAAGAGGCAAAATATTTTATGGAAGACTCCGTTATCAGCGAGATTCACGCAATGCCCGGTTTCTTTTCCAAAAATAAGATTGCATCAAGATTAAATAATGGATTTGAGTTTGATCGCTGACTGGAAGTCACGGCTAAAGCCGATGTTTTCGTTATACTGATCTCCGCCATAAATGGCGGAGTTAAAGGATAACCAGCTTTCTTCTATGAACTAAACCCGACTTCCGGTCTGGGATGCGGAACAAAAGTCGCGTGAAGAAATCCAACCCGGAAATTTAAACGGAGTCAAAGTCCTTATTTTAGATGACAATGACACGAACCGCTTAATTTTGATGGAAATGCTTTCAGGTTGGGGAGCTATTGTATCGGAGGCGTCATGCGGAGAATAAGTGCTGGAGATGCTTAAGGATGCAACTATTGCGGACACACCCTTTTGGGTACTTCTGCCGGACTGCCGCATGCCAGGCATGGATGGGTTTCAGGTTGCGGAAAATATTAAAAACGATCCGAAACTTGATGGAATAACGGTTATGATGCTTAACTCTGACAACAGAAACAGCGATTCTGACAGGGCTAAAAAATTAGGGGTGCATTCCCGATTTTTTGCAAATATTCGCACCTACATGTTGGCTAACAGGTATTGTATCGCAAACATCTTGTTTGATTAACCCTGACAGGGTTTGGAACCCTGTCAGGGTTGTTTCTGTCATTTTCAAGCGGTAAAAGACAGGCTTGAAACCTGTCTCTACGTTACTGTTAACCCCTACTGATTGTTTTTTTGCAAAAAATCTGGAATGCATCCCATCGTATATTGTCAAGCCGGTAAAACGTAGTGAACTTTTAAATACCATCGGTCTTGCCGTGAGAAAAACACAAACTCTCACGAAGGAACCAATAAGAGAAGACTTGCCGAATAATCGTGAAGATATTGATTTATTGAATATCCTTCTCGTTGAAGATTATATTTATAACCGCATTGTCGTTCAGTCATATTTAAAAAACAGCGCCAACATTGATATTGCAGAGAATGGAAAGATCGGTGTAGAAAAATTTAAGTTAAAAAAGTATGATATCTTATTAATGGATTTGCAAATGCCGGTGCAGAACAAAGCGGGAGAAACGTAGTTACAGTAATCCCCGACCTTAAAGAATCTGAATTGGCAATGATTATAGAAGCATGCGCAAAGGAAAGACATTCAGAAAAGATACAAATACAATTAAAAGAATTTTCAAATTACATGGAAACCCTTAAGGTTGTTTATGGAAAAAACTGAGCACAAAACCATTCTGCCGAAACCATGTAATCTCACTAAAAAGATCTATTCCCCGAATAGTTACCAAAAAAGAAACACAATACATTGAATACATCTTTCTCATGAACCGTAAAATAACTTCCCATTAATGGAGATTTAAAAACAACTATGCAAAAAACACTTAAGACATTAGAAGAGTCATGCAATTATTATAAAAACCTTTATAATACTTCTCCCATTGGCTATGTCTCTTTAGATAGCAATGGTCTTATACGGGAAATAAACCAAACCGGGGCAAAGCTGCTGGGAGTAGAACAAAATAAATTAACAAATACTTCTTTTCTTGATTTTGTGACGGCAGAAACTTCTGATATTTTTTTAAATCATCTGAAACAATGCGAACATTCTATTGAACAGGTAATTTCTGAAATAATCATTTCAGCAAAAGGGCACCACCGTACAACCCTCCAATTGATCAGCATAAAAAACAAAGATGAGAATGGTTGCACCATTTACAGAACCGCTATAGTTAATACTTCGGGAGGTTTACAGCAAAGCATTTCCGGCAGGGACAAACCATTTGTTGACTATGAAAACGCCACAACAGAAGCACTTGCAAAAGAAAACAAGAGGCTTAGAGAGGAATTGTCCGGACATTTAAGGGCAGAAGAAGACCTGCGCAAATTATCACGCGCAATAGAACAAAGTCCATGCACCGTAGTAATCACCAACGCAAAAGGCATTATTGAATACGTCAACCCCAAGTTTACTCAGTTGACCGGCTATGCGCCTGAAGAGGTAGTTGGGAAAAACCCGAATATCTTAAAACCAGACAATATTCTGGCAGAGGAATTTGACCATTTATGGAAGACAATTACTTCTGGAAAAGAATGGCAGGGAAAATTTCGTAACAAAAAAAAGAACGGCGATTTGTATTGGGAATATGCATATATATCTCCCGTAAAAAACCAATCAGACAGCATCACTCATTTTATCGCGGTAAAAGAAGACATCACCGAACGCTTAAAAGCTGAGGAAGAATTAAGTAAATTTTCACGCGCCATCGAACAAAGTCCCGTCATCACCATTATAACCAATTCCAGGGGCATCATAGAATACGTTAATCCACGGTTCACAGAATCAAGCGGTTACACCGCCAAAGAGGTTATCGGGAAAAACCCCCGCGTTCTCAAGCCGGAAAACATTTCTTCCGAAGAGTTTGCAGAACTATGGAAGACCCTTCTTTCGGGGAAAGAACTTAATGGAGAATTTTGCTGCAAAAAGAAGAACGGTGAAATGTATTGGGAAAATGTATATCTCTCTCCAATCAGAAACCATGAGGGCAAAATCACCCACTTTATCATTGTAAAAGAGGATATCACCGAACGTAAACTGATGGAAGAAGAGCGGATCAGGCACATTAAAGAATTGGAAGACCTGATGTCTTTTTCTACAATCATCAACGAAGAAGATGTACAGGAAGAAGCTCTTTTTAAACATCTTGTCTCTGCACTGCAAAAAAACTTTGCTCCGGACATCGCTGCCGCAATCATGCTTGACAAGGAAAAAAACATGCTTTACCTGCCGGTCATTGACCCTGTAATGCACGCCGGGGAATTAATACATAAGGAAGCAATACTTGACCCTTCACTGTGCAAAGTAATGAATACCGGGAAAAAATCCATCGTAAATGATATTACCACCGAATCTCCGTGTGAATGTATTGTAACACACGGGAAAAGAGGCGGGTATGTTTGTTTTCCCATCATTATTGGAAACAAGACAGCAGGTATGGTGCTCATGATGAAAAAAGAATTCAGCACATGGAAAAACAAAAAAACCCAAAGGCTTATGTCTAATTATACAGAAACGGCAGCGCTCGCTCTGCACAAATTGGAACTTCTTGAGATAGCAAAACATACAAACGTGATGGACGAATTTCAAGGAATATACAATAAACGGTATTTTACAGAACTATTGACAAAGCAACTCGCAGTGGCAAAAAGAAGGGACGAAAACCTAAGCCTTCTTATATTGGGTCCCGACAATCACAAAGCGACAACCGAAACATACGGCTCCAATAATGCGGGGAATCTCCTCCTGCAGCAGATAGCGGGAGTCTTAAGCGACTCGGTCAGTAATTCCGATATTATAGCAAGGTATGATAAAGCGGAATTCGCCATTATTATGCCGGCAACCTTTGCCACAAGGGCGCTGGTGAAAGCAGACGGAATCAGACAACGCGTAGAATATACCGGTTTTCATGATCCGGCTTCAGGCAATCAGGTAAACATTACTATCAGCATCGGCATCTCCTCATTTCCGGAACACGCATCCGAAGTGGAACCTTTGGTGACGCTCGCAAATAAGGCCTTCTACAAAGCGAAAAACGATGGAGGAAACAGGGTTGAAGCCATTGTTACTTCCAGATAAGTTAATGCCCCCTGCTTTCTTATTAATGGAGAATATGACACGGTCGGCAGTCTACAGTCATCAAATTGCAGATTGAGGACTGCCGACTGTAGATTGTGGACTGCCGATTGAAAAGTTACAAGCCCTGTCTAAGGAATAATAATTTCCACTAACGCCCGCTTCGGTACATGGTGTATCATTTCCTTGTCCCTCCAGTATTTTATGTCCCCGTCGCTGCCCACCGGCTCAATAAGCACCTTCTCCTTCGGTTTTCCCAGCGCCAATACAAGAAGGATTTCATACTCACCGGGAATGTTCAATACGTTTCGCAATCCTTCTTTCTGTATTGATCCAATAATACATCCACCAAGCCCATTTTCCGTTGCCCCAAGGAGAATACTCTGCGCCGCAACGCCATGGTCGCACCAAAAGTTTTTGCTGATAGTGGTATCCCCAAGCATTACTATATATGCAGAAGGCCTCTCCCCTTCCACAGGCCCGGGCCAGTCCTGCAGGTAACCCGCCCAGGCAAGATGCGGGAATATTAAGGCATTCTTTTGTACGTCACAGGAAAGCATATATTTCAACGGCTGCATGTTGCCGGCAGATGCAGAAAGTCGTGCGTAATCTACAAGGGTTTCCAATACTTCCCTCTCTATCAGAAATTCCTGATAAAATCTCCGGTAACTTCTGTTTTTTATAATCATATCTTTCAGCATTTTTGCCCTCCTTCATAACTTCTCAAAAAGTTTAGGTTTTTATAATAATTTCGTAACACTTTAGTTTTTTGAAAAAACAAAAACGCTCGTTCCCAAGCTCCGCAGACTGGGTCAAATGAACTTTGTTGCCTCAAAAGTGGGGGCAACTCCTCGCATTATGCCTGTTTTCGACCCTATTTAGTGCTGTTTTTCCCATTAAAGTGGAGAATGCCTGTCGTAAAATAGGATAAATTGTCCATTTGACCCAGTCTGTCCGGCTTGGGAACGCAATGGTATTGGAAGCTCTCGCTTCCACTCAGCAAGCATTATTCGGCTCAAAATAGGACGCCAAATATCTTGATAATATACTGAAAAGTATAAGCTGACATGTGCCCATTCTCTTTTTCATTCGAAGCTGGAGCTTCTCAAACAATCCCGTTCCCAAGCCGGAGCTTGGGAACGAGCGTTTTTTTTTCATAGAACTAAAGTGTTACATAATTTCTACCTTCTACAGTCTGCAATCTACAATCTACAATCGGCAATATACCGACTGTAGATTGCAGACCAATGTCATTAAATTAAGCAGCCGGCAGCAAAAAGTCCCCCTTTAAAAAAGAGGATAAAGGGGGTTGCTTTTAATCAAATATCCTTAACTTAATGACATTGGATTGCCGATTGCCGACTGTCTTGTATCTGGATTTATTTAACCGGAATCATATTCCGCCTGTCTAACGGTAAATACCGGACAGTGCGCCTTGCGTACAACCGTTTCTGCAACACTGCCCATAATTGCATGGGATATACCCGTTCTGCCGTGCGTGCCCATTACAATCAGGTCGATAGCATACTCCCTTGCCGCCTTAACTATTTCAACAAATGGAACCCCCTGTACGATGATACTCTCAACGGGCATCTTGCTCCGGATGTCTTCTTGTACGCATCTGAGCAGTCTCTCCTTTAATTCTTTGATAGCACTTTCATCCCCGATATTGAAGCGGTAAAGCACCGGCTCATTGACACCATGGACACGCGCATCAAGTACGTGTATCAAATAGAGTTTTGATCCATATTTGCCGGCAATCTCTATTGCATAATTTAATGCCTTTTCTGAATATATGGAGTAATCTACCGGACATAGAATGTTTTTTGGTTCAGACTCAGGGGTGCGCGGATGAGTGACTTGGCAGTCCTTCCTAAGAGCGGTAAACAAGGCAAGGCACATGAAAACCATAATAACTGCGAAGGGAAGGGCAGTGACGATGGAGGCTGTTTGTAATCCGGCCAGGCCGCCGCTGAAAAGCAGTACCGCCGCGATGGAAGACAGGAGAATACCCCAAATCACCTTGGTCGAAGTGGGAGGGTTTGCACTGCCGTTGGTAGTAAGCATGCCCAGTACGAATGTGGCAGAGTCGGCAGAAGTAACAAAAAAGGTAACGATAAGGAGTGCAGCGAGGGTGCCGAGTACGATGCCCAGGGGAAATTGCTCCAGGGTAATGAAAAGTGCAGAGGTCATGTCGGATTGTACGGCATCGGCAATACTGCCATCCTGAAAAAGATCAAAATATAGGGCTGATCCTCCAAATGCGGCAAACCAGAGGGCGCCGATAACGGACGGAACGAAGAGAACGCCTATCACAAATTCGCGAACAGTCCGGCCTTTGGAGATGCGGGCGATAAAGGTACCGACGAAGGGCGCCCATGCAATCCACCATGACCAGTAAAACAGTGTCCACGACCCAACCCATTCATCACCCTGTCTGAAGGGAGTGAGACGGAACGACATCTTCACGAACTCGTGTAAATAGCTGCCGAGAACGGTGGTAAAAGAATCCAGGATGAACACGGTGGGACCGCAAACCAGGACGAATGCGAGGAGGAGTCCGGCGATAAGCAGATTAATGTTGCTGAGATAGAGAATGCCTTTGTTGAGTCCTGTGCTGGCCGAGATGAGATATAAAACCGTAACAATAACTATGATCAGCATTTGGATAGGAACCGTGTTGGGAACGCCAAAAATATGATGCAAACCACCGTTTATTTGTAGGGTACCTAGACCAAGAGAAGTAGCCACTCCACAAACGGTAGCAAGGACGGCGAGTATATCAATAAGTTGGCCGATGGGACCGTCCACTTTCCGTCCGATAAGAGGGCGAAAGACCGTACTGATCAATCCGGATTCTCCTCTCCGGAATTGGGCGTAAGCCATGGAGAGGCCAATGACCGCATAAATAGCCCAGGGATGGAGGCACCAATGAAAGAAGGAATAGCGCAGCGCCATCCGGGCGGCTTCTGGCGAATGTGGTTCCGCCAGCCCGTGAGGCGGGTGTGCGAAATGATTCATCGGTTCAGCCACGCCGAAGAAAACGAGGCCGATACCCATGCCGGCGGAGAAGAGCATCGCAAGCCAGGATGAAAAGGAATATTCAGGCGGATCATCCTGTTTGCCGAGTTTAATATAGGCATAAGGGCTGAAGATGAGATAGAGGCAAAAGCCGACAAACCCAGCGGTGGATAAGAGATAAAACCAGCCAAAATTGTTGATGGTAAGGGTGAGAGTACTTTGGGCAGTATCGGCCAGGTGCTCATGGGCAAAATAACCCCAGAATACCAGCAGTGCAGTTAGAACGACAGAAACATAAAAAACCGGCGTATGATGCTTCATGAGATGGCGAAAATGCGCCCCCCCTATCATTGAACCGGTCTGGAGCCTACAAAACTATCCTGGAAAACATCCGGTTTTTGAAAAAGGAAAATGCCCCATTTGAGATACCCCTTCTCGCCGTTCTTAATCCAGTGACCCAATCCTGTTTTCATTCTCTCAATATATTCCGGTGTGCACTGCCGGACGATTTCTGTTTCCCGTCCGGTAATTTCCTCTAAAACACGTCTATAATGAATGGGGAGTTGGGAAGACAAATCTTCGAATTTTAGCTCAATCCAACCAAGTTGAGCGGCTATTTGGCGATAAACACCGGGCGAGCCAAGCGATTCGAGGTGAATTCGCGCCAGCACTGGGGCAAGAGCTTCCTTAGGGCATTCGTCACTTTGCATGGGGTCTGTGAAGATGAAGACCCCGCCTGGTTTGAGGACACGATGAACTTCCTCCAGCACTTTTTTGCGGTCGTCGCTGTGAAGGATGGCATCCTGTGACCAGACAACCTCAAAGCTATTCGGGGAAAACGGGATATTTTCAAAACTGCCGTCAACAACTTCGATGAGTGAATCCAATCCGGCTTCTTCGGTTTGTTGGCGGTTTTTTTGATTCTGGACATCGCTGAGGTTGAGGCAAGTGACCTCACATTGGAACTGCATGGCAAGATACCGTGCGGAGCCGCCGTAACCTGCACCGATATCGAGTACCCGGGTAGAGGCGTTCAGCCGCGGAAGGAAGGCACACATGGTTTCGACTGTGCGCCTGCTGGCCGCGAATATAGACTCGGAAGGATACCGATAGATCCCTATGTGGATGTCTTCACCTCCCCATACGGAGTAATAAAAACGGTCTGCGCTTTGATCGTTATAATAATCCCTGGTGGTTGTTTCGGGCCGGGAATAAGTCATAAGGCAATTTTCTCTGGTTCATTTTCGTAACGTTTCTCAGCGAGATGAATAAAGAAATCGGGATCTGCCTGATGGTAAGTTTCCTCGAAATCACCGACGGTGCGAATTGTCTGGAAACCAACTTCGAACATGAGTCTGCGTGTATAATCTTTTCGGAGGGGAAACATATTCAGGTGAAAATTGGAACCGTCGGTGAATTCATAGCGAAACCGTGCCAGGCCTTCATCAACATATTCGGGTTCAGCTCTGACGTTTTCTCCGCAGTAATAGTAAGTGTGTTTGGATTTGAAGCCTTCGTCAAGAATAATGTCATAATTCCGCTGGTCGAGAACAAGAATGCCATCATGGCGAAGGACGGCGTAAAATTCCGCGAGGGCTTTGCGCCGGTCATGTTCATTGAATAGATGGGTAAAGGAATTTCCCAGGCAAATCACGGCGTCAAATTTGCCGTGAACATCCCGATTAAGCCAGCGCCAGTCCGCCTGCACCGTGCGGAGAATAAAGCCGTGTTCACGCCCGGTAGCAAAGGCTTTGGCAAGCATTTCAGGGCTTCCATCAGCACTGACCACTTCAAAACCGGCTTTGAGCAGACGGATAGAATGAAAGCCTGTGCCGGTCGCAACGTCGAGGATTTTACGGGCGCCGCGGCGGCGGAGTTCTTCAATAAAAAATTCTCCTTCACTGGAGGCACGGGCATCCCAGTCGATCAACTCGTCCCATTTCTCCACAAAACTGTGAACGTATTCAGCCTTGTAATTATCGGTTCGCCGGATAGATTGAGGATTTTTGCCGAAATCCTGGTGGTTCTTTTTTGTACTTGTATTCGTATTCATTTTCATAATTTATAGATATTCCTCCTCTGGAGATTTTTAATACGATAAAAAGATAAATAGGTACGTTTCGTCGATCGGTATTTTTATGCTAACCAGCATGTAAATTTTTGTCAACCATAAAAAACGCTGTTAAAACAGCCCTTTCGAGGTATTTCAGATTGCCGGTTGCCTGTATCAAGCCTGATAACGAGGACATAGCATTTTATAAATCAGTAGTTTTTTTATTTTTTGATAAAGTATTTAATGGTGAAATCCGAAACAAAATAACATGATGATTTTTTGAAACATTTTATTTTTTTGAAAAAAACAGAATACTCTTTTACAAGTTCCGCTGACAGGGTCAAATGTTCAATATTCAATTCTCAAATTATTGCTCATGTGAATAATTTTAATTACCTATGCACTTGACTGAACTGACCTTAATTATGTAGTATGCAAACAAAGTATTTTCATATGAATCAACATAGTCTTTGCAAACTGAGTATATTAAACCTGACGGGGTTCGAAACGGGTGCATTCACGATTTTTTGTATATCTTCACACATTTTGTTTTTTTACAAAGAATTGTAATACTTTAGTCCTATGAAAAAAACCGCTCGTTCCCAAGCCGAAGCTTGGGAACGAGCATTTTTGTTTTTCCAAAAATCTAAACTGTTACAAAAAATCAGGAATGCTCCCTTCGAAATTCGAAACCGTGTCAGGATTGCTTCTTTCATTTTCAGGTAAAAATTTGTATGCAATACGGTAAGATGCACAAACAATTAATTTAAAATAACGGGGGGGTTTTATTCAAATGGACAAAATTGAAGAGAAGATTCTGGAACAGGCGCTAAAGCATACTGCACACGTTGAAGTTATTTATGAAGAAGGGGAAACACGTTCGGTAAGCTTCGAAAATAATAAACTAAAATACATTAATACTAAATCCGTCCGGGGTGTAGGCCTTCGGGTAATAAAGGATGGAAGGATTGGGTTTTCCTGCACCACCGATTTCAGAAAGCCTGAAAAACTTGTAGCAAATGCGTTGGAGAGCGCTGAATTCGGACAAATTGCCATGTTTGATTTTCCCCCGCAAAATAATTATCCGCAGGTGACAGTTTTTGACAGGGATGTTATTGACTTTCCCATTGAAAAATGTGTGCGCATAGGCAAAGAGGCTATTGAAAGGGCTTTGGCAGTAGATTCAAGCTATGAGTGCAGTGCAGGAATAGGGAAAGGACACGGAAAACAGCGTCTTCTCAATTCAAAAGGCCTGGACATTACCATTGAATCCACCTCGTTGGGCATTGGCATAGAAATCTTACATATTAAAGGACAAAGCCTGCTTTCAATCGGCGAAGGGGAGAGTTCAAAGAGACTTGCAACAGATCTCAATAAACACGTTGATAAAGCGCTCAACGATTTAAAACTAGCAAAGAAGGAAGTGAAATTAAAAACAGGTGACTACCCTGTTGTTGTTACGGCAAAAGCCATGGACATCTTTCTTTCCACATTTGAAGCAGGATGTAATGGGAAATTATTGCAAAAAGGCGCTTCGCCCCTCACCAACAGGCTGGGAGAGAAGATAATAGACGCGAGAGTAAGTATTTATGATGACGCAACTATCGATTTTGCTGATATGAGCTATCCTGTGGACTCCGAAGGGGTGCCTGCGCGTCGCACGCCATTATTTGAAAAGGGTGTGCTGATAAACTATATTTTCGATCTGCAGACCGCAGGCATTATGAAAACGCAATCAACCGGAAATGGCAACCGGGGGTTTTCTTCCCAACCGTCTCCTGGATACTCCAACATCATCGTTGAAACGGGTGATATGCCGTTTGACTCAATGGTGAAAGATATTAAATGTGGCATTCTGGTTGACCAGGTGCTTGGCGGAGGACAAAGCAATGTGCTGGCAGGTGAATTTTCCGTAAACATAGATCTCGGATACCTTATCGAAAACGGAGAAATTATTGGCAGGGTAAAGGATTGCATGATTGCAGGGAACGTATTTGATTTATTTAACAATATCGTTGCGATTGGTGATAGGGCGGAATGGCATGGGTCTACAAAAGTACCACCATTTTATTTTAAGTCAGTAAATGTGGCGGGAAATGCGGATTAAACTCCTGCGACATAATCGATTGGCTCAATAGTACATTATCAGTAATTTTTTGTAACTATTCAGCGTAATTTATTAAACTACCGGAGATCAGAGCGCAACTCGTTCCCAAACGGGTGCATTCCCGATTTTTTGTGACTTCCGCCATGTTTTAATAAAACGTACAGTAGTGTTAACCCTGACAGGGTTTCAAACCCTGTCAGGGTTGTTTTGCCCCAACTCCATGAACACTTACAAAAAATTGGGAATGCAATTGCACTGGAAACTTTGTTTCCAGAGAGGATCAGACTTGACAAATTACAAACTGTCTTAACTCTGTGATTTTATTCCCTATCTATCAGCAAACAGGCGAGAAACCGGAGTTTCTCGAACAAATGCATTCCCAAACTGGAGTTTGGGAACGAGCCGTGTATCGTTTACGCTGATATAGTTACAATTTTTTTGCATTTTTTGGCAAAATAATTAATGGTAAAATCCGAAGCACGAAATCCGAAATCCGAAACAAATTCTAATGACAAAATGATTTGAAATTCTAAACAAGTGCATCTTTCGTATCTCGCGTTTCATGTTTCATATTTCATGTTTCATATTGTTGCCTGCCTGTGCGTGATCGCACGCAGAGGGATGTTTTGGATTTGTTTTGGATTTTATGCTTTGTTATTCGAATTTGTTTCGTATTTCGTATTTTTTATTTCCTGCTTGTTTGGTTCCGGCTATGCCAGCTTATGCTTAACTTGTTAGCGTCTTTTGCGGCAATGCCTCTTTCCGGAAAACACCGTAGTTCTCCCCTTTAAAAATTTATTGCTTAATCTGAATTTCTATTGTATGTTAACCTGTTTCTACTTTTGATTGAATAGTAAATTAAGTAATTATCATTCTTCACTACACGACCTTATGATACTTGCCGTTATCTTTATAATTGTCTCCGTCATAACGGGTTTTCTGGTTACCTACTTTCTGGCAGCAAAATATTCCCTTTTTGAAAGGGGCGCATATGGAATTGCCATAGGGTTAGGTTTGCAAACATGGCTCGTCTATCTATTCTCTTTAATCTGGAAGCTGCAATTTATATGTATCTATTTTTCCATAGCACTATCATTGTTATTTTGCATCTTATTTTTCATAATAAACCGTAGCGATATAAAACTAAAAATACTCTATGAAGCAACGGACATTAAAAAAGATTTTCTACTGAATAAAACGTCATATTTTGCACATATTGCCGTTTTTGCCTTTTTTACCGTGATCTTCTGCCGTCTGTTTTACCGCACCATTATATGGAAAGAAACCGGCATATATGTAGGTTTATCTAATAATTACGGCGACCTGCCTTTACACCTTGCGTACATTACCTCCTTTGCGTGGGGGGATAACGTTCCGCCTCTCGATCCGGTTTTTGCAGGCAAAAAACTAACCTACCCCATTTTGTCTGATTTCTTATCGGCTATTTTCCTAAAATCAGGCCTAAATTTCAGAAATATACTATTCATACCAGGTTTTCTATTAACCATTTCCTTTTACGGCATTCTTTACTATTTTACATATCGCATAACGAAAAAAAGACTCGCCGCAACCCTTTCCACTTTTATTTTCTTTTTATCCGGCGGATTTGGTTTCTACTATTTCTTTCAGGACCTTGCGAACACCTCTGGCAGCCTATGGGAATTTCTCTCTAATTTACCGCAAAATTACACAAAAATCCCCCCATTAAATTATCACTGGATTACCCCGTTGACCTGTCTCAATGTACCCCAGCGGTCTTTCCTTTTCGGATTTCCATTTACTATGCTCATTTTTTTATTCCTCTACACCGGTATACAAAAGAAGCAATGGAAGGAGTTCTTATTTGCAGGTGTCGTTGCCGGGGCATTGCCGTTTTTCCACACCCATAGTTTTCTTGCCATGTTGATGGTAACAATACCATTAGGAATAATTTACTGGGACTGGCGAAAATGGTTTTTATTCTTTTTCCGGCTTTTATACTCTCACTTCCGCAGGTATGGTATTTTTCCAGTCATGTCGACAGTGAACGTTTCTTTAAATTTCAATTCGGATGGATGGCGGGGGATGAAAATTTCCTGTGGTTCTGGATCAAAAACACGAGCCTATTCTGGTTTTTTGTAATCGGCGGGGGCGTCCTCTTCTTTTTAAAACAAAACACTACTGCTTTAAGCCGTTTAAAATATTTTCCGCTCACATTTCTGATACTTTTTTTAATACCAAACATCCTCCTATTTGCCCCGTGGGCATGGGACAATATAAAAATGCTTATTTACTGGTACCTTGGTGTTACCCCTTTGGCGGCGCTAGCATTGACGTATCTCTATGAAAACAAACGTTTGAAGATCCTTTCAAGAACCGTTTTTTTCCTTTCCGCGTTTTCCCTCATTGCCGCCGGTTTTATCGATGTTTTTAAATTTGCCATAGCCCCTATAAATGGCTGGAAGGAATTCAGCACGGAAGAAATAGAACTTGCCAAACAGATTGTCAATGAAACTCCTGCCGACGCAATTTTTCTCAACGCAACGGTGCATAACCACCCGGTATTTTTAACTGGACGAAAGTCCCTTATGGGGTTTCCGGGCCATGTTTGGAGTCATGGACACAGCGGTGGCAGGGAACGGGAAGTCGATATTAATGCAATGTTGAGGGGAAAACCCAATGCCATTTCACTTATTAACAAATACAAAACCGATTATGCGATTATTGGTCATCATGAAAAAAGAAAATATGCAAACAAGGATTTTTTCAAAAAGAATTATACCTGTATTATCAGTACACGAAGCTATCAGGTGTTTGATCTTAACAAGAAAATCACCCCTGATCTTACTTCTGATATAGCAGCCAAAAAAAACGGTTTGTCGGTGCGATATTATGACAACGAAGATTGGAGAGGCGCCCCTGTTTTTGAAGAAATTACTGCTGATATCAATTTCAACTGGGCAAATGATGATGATAAATTTGTGCCAAGCCCCTTTAGCATTGTATACGAAGGATACATTATCATTAAAAATACCGGTCAATATACCTTTACATTGGCATCGGACGACGGTTCATGGCTTTATATAAATGAAAATCTCCTTATTGACAATGGTGGCGTCCATAGGGTGCAATCAAAATCCGAAACTATTACACTGAAAAAAGGCGTCCACAAAATGGTCATAAAATATTTTGATAAAGGAGGCGGGGCGGTTTTAAAACTTACATGGAAACCTCTCTCCAGGGGGAGGGAATCCGTTATCCCCGCACGGGCTTTACTTCCCCAAAAGCCTTTGAACACCCTAAAAAACCGGCAAAATGGGCTGTCAGTTAAATACTATGATACTATAGAGTGGCACGGCGAACCCATTTACGAAGATATTGACACTGAAATTGAATTTGATTGGCCGAATAATAGTGTAAAGGTTTTTAACAGCCCATTTGGTATTATCTGGGAAGGGTTTATTGATATCGATACTGCTGATACTTATACATTCGTGTTATTCTCAGATGACGGCTCATGGCTTTACATTAACGATGCATTGATAATTGACAACGGCGGTTCCCATATGGTACGGGAAAAATCCGGCTCTGTTTTTCTCGAAAAAGGCAAACACAAAATTAAGATTAAGTATTTCGATGAAAAAGGCGGAGCGGTGTTCAGACTGTTGTGGAAGAATTCTGACGGCAGTGTGGTAAAAATACCTGTAGAAAGATTTTCAGTTCATGAAAATGAATCATCCGAAGCGAACGAAATGTAACAATTGTTTATAAATTAGCTAATGGCTCATGGCTCATGGCTCATGGCTTATGGCTCATGGTTCATGGCTCATGGTTCATCTCATTCTGGCTTTGCTCTGCTTATGGCTCATGGTTCTGGCTCTGGTCATGTCATGCTCTCCCTTATCTCATGGTTCATGGCTCATGGCTCATGGCTCATGGCTCATAGCTCATGGCAGCAATCAGCTATCAGCAATCAGCTATCAGCTATCAGCTATCAGCAATCAGCTATCAGCTATAATTTGGTAGATCGTTTCTTTAAATTACTATAAAACATCCATGAAAAAACAAACCATACCATTACTCATTGCTTTTTTTGTGCCTGTCGTTATCGCATCGCTCTTCCGTTTTTGGGATTTGGATATTCGTCCGCTACATTCCGACGAAGGAGTGAATAGTTTTTTCCTGCGGAATCTGTTTGAGAGGAATCAATATCGTTACGACCCAGCAAACTATCATGGCCCTTTCCTCTACTACATTGGGCTGATCCCTTTTTATGTATTAGGCCAAACAGATTTCTCGTTCCGGCTTATGCCAGTTTTATTTGGGATTATGGTTGTGGCCTCACTTTATCCTTTACGAAAAAGAATGGGGAACATTGGCCTGCTCACTGCCGGGTTACTCATTGCCATCTCTCCCTCTAATTCTTTTTTCTCGAGAGATACTATCCACGAAACATATTTTATATTTTTTACACTGACAACTGTCGTCTCATTCTTTCTCTATTCGGAAACAAGAAAATCCAGATATATCTATTTCGCCGCATCAAGCATCGCTTTTATCATTACCATAAAAGAAACCTACATAATCACATTTACCGTATTTATCATATCATTAGTCTGCGCATATGGTTATGAAGTATTGCTTTTTCACCGAGGTACGAGAATCAAATGTATAAAACATATTTTTAGTGTTTTTGCGAATACCTGCAGACAAAAATGGCGCGTAATCTGTATCTGCATCGGCCTGTTTCTGTTCATTAATTTTTTATTTTATTCATCGTTTTTCACTTACTACGACGGCGTAAAAGGCATTTTGACTACGTTAAAGATATGGACAAAAACCGGCACTCATTCGGCAGGCGGCCATGCAAAACCCTTCTTTTATTATTTTAAATTACTCTATAAATTTGAGCTTCCCATGCTGGTTATGGGAATTGCCGGGATGTACTATTCATTCAGATACAGAAACAGATTCGCCATTTTTACCTCCGTATGGGCGGTACTTATCTATGTCATTTACTCATGCATACCATACAAAACTCCCTGGTTGATCATAAATCTTACCCTTCCGATTGCAATCTTATCCGGCATTTTTATAAATGGATTATTTAAAATTATCACACGCAAATGGCATTACGCAATTTTCTTCGCGCTATACACCGGTGTTTTTTGTTTCTTCTGCTATCAATCTATCATGCTAAACTTTGTAAATTATGATGATGAGCGATACGAGCTTGTGTATGTTCAGACAAAAAGAGATGTTTATAATTTAATAGACCGGTTAGAAACGCTTTCAGGCATATGCGGGAAGGACATGGAGATAAACATCGTTTCAAAGGATTACTGGCCGCTACCCTGGTATCTCAGGGAGTACAAACACGCAAATTTCTGGGGAAAAGTGATAGATAATCCCAACGCACCCGTTATTTTAGCGGATAAAAAGGGAGAGAGTGATTTAAAGGGAAAACTAAAGGGAAATTACAAAAACGAACGGTTTGTTTTACGTCCGGGCGTATGGATCACCGCCTACATACAACAAGGATTGTATGATAGTGCCTTTGCTCATGAAACCGGGAGAGAAACATCTACGCGATTGCCTTTGAACGTCTCCGCAGAGGAGCTTGATCCGGGATTAAAGGCTCTGTACTACTATAACATTGAATGCATTGGAAAACCTTTTTCCTCGTCCATTGAAAAAGACTCTATTTCTTTCACGTATAATGATGAGACCAAAAAACCCTACCGGTCTCCTTTTGGAATAGCATGGGAAGGCTATCTGCATATTCAAAAAAGCGGGGTTTATCAATTTGCCACAAGGTCAGACGACGGGTCTTTTGTCTACCTTGATGAAAACCTTGTGGTAGATAATGGAGAGCCGCATGCAGTGCGGTATATTTCGGGAACGACGTTCCTCGAAGAAGGGTATCATGCTATCAGGATTCAATATTTTGATATTGGAGGCGGGGCCATTATGGCGTTATTATGGAAACCGCCTGGCGGGCAAGAAACGTTGATTCCAGGCGATATATTCTTTCACAAAAAACCGGATTAGCGTAACACTTTGTATTTTTAAAAAATTTCAATAATCGCAAGGTAGGGACGAAGCATTTGCCGTAAATTGTCATAAAGGCGTTCACGCCCAAACGGGCAAATGCTTCGCCTCTACCTTTTCAAAAATACAAAGTGTTGCAGACTAGCCGTAATAGCCTTTCAAATCATTTATTTTTATCACTATAATATCCTTAAGCATTTGCAATGAATGCCTTACAGGACTTACCTTGCTTAGCGTGGAATTCCGCCATTTGATCGGTATTTCTTTCATCTTAAAATGAAATTTGTTGGAAAGATAGAGCGCCTCAACATCAAATGCAAACCCGGTTATTCTGCACTTTTCAAAGACCTTTCTCACTGCGTCTCTTTTAAACCCCTTAAATCCGCATTGCGTATCTACCACCCCCCCCATTAATAGCCACCGGATAATACAATTAAAGATTTTGCCCATCTTTTCCCTGTACCATGGCTGATGTATTATTATATCCGCTCCAAAAATGCTTCTCGACCCGATAATCACATCATAGCCTTCTGTTTTAAGATAGGGCAAACATTTATCAATCTCTTCTATTGGCGTAGAGAGATCGGCATCGGTAAAAAAAACATACTCGCCATTTGCCGCCAGCATACCCCTTTTTACAGAATAACCTTTACCCTTGTTTTTCTTATTTTTCAAAAGGATTATGCCACTCTTGTTTGCATGTGAAAATTCGTTTATCTTTTTTATGGTATTATCAACAGAACCATCATCCACCACAATAAGTTCAGAATGATACTCCTGTTTAGAAAGGAAGGCACAAACACTTTCCAGGGTAGGTAAGATTCTATCCTCTTCATTATAAGCGGGGATTATTATCGACAGGAAGCATTCTTTCATTATAACCATTCACAGAGAGGGTTAAGAGACTTGGAATTTTTTATTATACCGTAGCACTTGGCAGTCGGCAGATTGCAGATTACAGATTGTGGACCGGGAAGTACAGTATTCCACATTAATAAAGGGAGCAAGGGAGTTGTTTACCGCAACTTATTGAGAAGGTACCTTAGAACTTCATATCATTTACACTAAGAATTGCGGTAAGCATAGAGATAACAATAACACCAATGACTGCCCCCATGAGCAATATAAGCACAGGCTCCACCATCGTCACGAGACGTTTCATCCGGCCTTCTACATCCGCATCAAAATTGTCCGCAACCTTAAGAAGCATCCGGTCCAGTTTCCCTGTTTCTTCACCTACCTTGAGCAAATGGATTGCAATTTCCGGCAGAAAACCTCTCTCCGCAAGTGAAACGGTAATACCTGCGCCTTCTTTTACATTTGTCTTAACACCGACGAGTATCTCAGAAAGATGCTTATTTGACAAAACATCTTTGACAATATCTAAAGACTTCAGCAACGGAACACCGTTTTCTAACAATGTACCCATCGTTCTCGCGAACCTGGATATCTGCATTTTCCATAACAGATTTCCCATGAGAGGCAATTTCAATTTTTTCTGATCTATTTTGGCAGCAGTAGTATTATCCTTCATCGCCCTTTTATATATGAAAAATAACGCCATAATCACCGCAATAAAAATCCAGCCATATTTTATACCATATTGGCTCATTCCCATAAGTACCATTGTTGAGAATGGCAGTGAAATGCCCATCCCTTCGAAGATTTGAGAAAATTTAGGGATAACATAAACAATGAGAGCCCCAATCGACAAGAGACCTGTACTGCTTAACAACAAAGGGTAAATCATTGCCGAGATAATTTCACCTTTTGTTTTCTGCAATTTTTCCTGAAAATCACCCAATCTTTTCAAAACCTGCGGCAAGACGCCCCCTTCTTCTCCCGCACGCACCATGCTGATGTAAATACTGGAAAATAATTTTTCATGATTTTTGAGCGCCTCTGTGAATGACTTTCCCGACTTAATCCCATTCAACAAATCTTCAATAACACTCTTCATTGCATTTTTTCCCTGTCCCGACAACAAAATAGACAGGCTTTTATCAATTGGAATGCCGCCTTCAAGCAGCGTTGCCAATTCCTGCGTAAACGGTAAAACAGCCTTTTTACTTACCCGTTTAAAAAATAATTCAAATTTTTTTCCCTTGTTTATCTGATGTATATTTAAAATAATATGCCCTGACTTACGGAGGTCGCTTATTAAGCTTGTTTTGTTTTCGGCCTCTTTTTCGCCTTCTACTATATTGCTGGAGCTGGTTAATAATTTATATCTGAATGTACTCATCACTATTTATTTTCATAACAATTTAGTTTTTTTAAAAAGTAGGGGCGAAACATTTGCCAGTTTAGGTATGAACGCATTTATGACAATTTATAACAAATGCTTCGCCCCTACACTATGCAGCAAGCATCTCTATTATTGGAATTTTTCAAAAAACTAAATTTTTATTTATTTTCTAATGTTTGCCCTCATGACAACAACATGCTCCTGTCCATACCAATCGAGCTTAATCCTGTCTTTCTCAATATTCTTTACCTTGTAGTCAACAATCGACTCCCCTTCTTCTATAAAAATATAAGCACTTTTATTTTTTTCACGATCAGGATTGAGTATCAGTGCCTTTTTCACATCACCGAGTATTAAAATACCAAACAGCTTAATCGGTTTTGGGTTGCCTTTTGGTTTTTGTTCTTCAACTTTCGGTATGGGTTCTTCTTTTTTAGGCAAGGGATCTCTCTTTGCGGTTGCGGTTTTGATTTTTTTTTCTGAGGGCCTCCAATCACTGCGGTCCTGAGAAAATGGATTATTCGACAATAGCGTTTCATAATCATCAATCGTTTTTTTATCCTTGTCGAGAAACGTCAGTTGTTTTTTATTGTCGGGAGCCTTTTCAATAAAATCACTCCTTTTTATCGTATCCTCAGGAGGTTTATATACCAAAAGCACACTTATGCCAACCATGCCTAAAAAGCTGACAAGCAATATGAGGTTTATTACCGGTAAATAATTCTTCCAGCGCCTCAGCTTTTCAGTAAGGATTTTGGCAATTATTTGTAAATAGTGCGTATTTATTTTCAAGGTTTTTAATGTGTCTTAAGATTTTTTAAATACTTACGAAACATCTTTATTCTAACAGCGCATTCAGGCTTTTCAAGGCATTCTCGTTTTTGCCTCTTTTGATAATTCAGTTTCGCTTTGTTTGTGATGAACTTTTGGTTTGAAACGAAAATAAAACAATACCATATGCATAATACACAATTTTGCATTTTACCGCACCATACCCTTCAACAAAAAGGGGGAAAAAATGTTGGCAACGGCTATAAATGGTATTATTAAAACACAGGACAGGAACTCTGGCGCACTACAGCCGTTGCCATTATTACGTTTATAGACATAGCGGCACCGTCAAGTTGAGAAAATAGACATCTTAAACAACTGGTTCAATGAGACGCGACATTAGTTTTTTCCCTTATTCTTGACATCCATGTTTCAATAATGAGACGGGAATATTTCTCGTTTAGATTACTGTATTGATGTTAGTTTCAATTCCTTATAGGTGCAATGAGACGATTGCGGCTCGTATCACGAACACTTTGAATCCCGTGTATGTGGTTTCAATTCCTTATAGGTGCAATGAGACACTTTCATTGCGGCAGTGCCTAGAACACAATGTGTTGTGGTTTCAATTCCTTATAGGTGCAATGAGACATTTCTGGGAAACAAGATTTAGAATGGTTTTTAAAGTTTCAATTCCTTATAGGTGCAATGAGACGCAAAGAGACTCAGGCTCTAAGCCGGCTTATTTTTCGTTTCAATTCCTTATAGGTGCAATGAGACGGAGTTTAAGCGCGACCGACACATCAACTTTTTGATCGTTTCAATTCCTTATAGGTGCAATGAGACGTCGAAATTGTCCCCATGTCAAGGGCGTTGATACCGACGTTTCAATTCCTTATAGGTGCAATGAGACGACGAAGGCGGGGAACAGTGTATTGAGCATAACTAGTTTCAATTCCTTATAGGTGCAATGAGACGACTTATTACTGGAATTCCCCCGTGCGTATGGATTTCGTTTCAATTCCTTATAGGTGCAATGAGACTTGAAACAGATTTTATTAAATTGCCTGTAGCAAGTACGTTTCAATTCCTTATAGGTGCAATGAGACGATGAACATTTCGTAAGTATGGATGAAATTAAAAGGGGTTTCAATTCCTTATAGGTGCAATGAGACCGGTAATACGGGGGCTATTTTTACTTATAGACCGTTTCAATTCCTTATAGGTGCAATGAGACATCAGTATAACTAGCAGCATCACCGCCACCAGACAAGTTTCAATTCCTTATAGGTGCAATGAGACCCCTAATTCCAACATTTTATTTTACCTCCTAAAATTTGTTTCAATTCCTTATAGGTGCAATGAGACGCCGCAAAAGACGGTAAGGCTGTTTACTATCACAGGTTTCAATTCCTTATAGGTGCAATGAGACGCCGCAGATCATCAGGCTTTACTGATACTCCATAGCTGTTTCAATTCCTTATAGGTGCAATGAGACTACCGGAACGCCGACAACAAGCGAAGGGCATCTGTTGTTTCAATTCCTTATAGGTGCAATGAGACACGCAATCAATTACCGGCATTACAGGAGATATATATGTTTCAATTCCTTATAGGTGCAATGAGACGAACGACATCTGATCTATATCGCCTCGCTTTATTGGTTTCAATTCCTTATAGGTGCAATGAGACCTGAACAAAGGTGGAAGTATTTTGAACACAAAATCGTTTCAATTCCTTATAGGTGCAATGAGACTGCGCCCAAAACGTATGGCGGTATGGGTAGTTTTTTGTTTCAATTCCTTATAGGTGCAATGAGACTATTCACATTGACAAAAAAAAAAGATTAGTGTATTTTGTTTCAATTCCTTATAGGTGCAATGAGACTCGAAGAAATTTTTACAGCTTCTGTGAGGTAAAAGTTTCAATTCCTTATAGGTGCAATGAGACGCATGCGTACAGATGGCACAACTATACTAGAAAAGTGTTTCAATTCCTTATAGGTGCAATGAGACCAAGCAGGTATAGTGCGTATGCAGTAGGGAGGCAAGTTTCAATTCCTTATAGGTGCAATGAGACCACTTTGTAACAGTGTTATATCAATGTTATAACACAGTTTCAATTCCTTATAGGTGCAATGAGACCACTATTGCGCGTAAGCAGGCCGAAACGATAACACAAGTTTCAATTCCTTATAGGTGCAATGAGACGTCGTCTGTTTTTTTGCATCCGCAATAGTCTCATAATGTTTCAATTCCTTATAGGTGCAATGAGACGCGTTCTAATGTCTCCCTTATCCGCGCATATTCAGTTTCAATTCCTTATAGGTGCAATGAGACTTCGCCTCCTTAATGTTCGTAAACCGCCCAAAAACGGTTTCAATTCCTTATAGGTGCAATGAGACTCGAGCAATTTCTGCCGTTCTGCTTCGGCTTTGGCGGGTTTCAATTCCTTATAGGTGCAATGAGACTGTTTGGCTGTGGACAACACACAAGTTTTTACCTAGTTTCAATTCCTTATAGGTGCAATGAGACATGATAACAAGAGGACTGTCAAGGCAGGGAATAAGTTTCAATTCCTTATAGGTGCAATGAGACGTTGAATTAGAACAGAATGCGACAGAAGTTGGCTAGTTTCAATTCCTTATAGGTGCAATGAGACACGTGGAATATTCATAGTTTTAACCTTCTTGAAGTAGTTTCAATTCCTTATAGGTGCAATGAGACACATCGCGATGTAATTACCAGCCCCAGCCATTCAAGTTTCAATTCCTTATAGGTGCAATGAGACGGGATGCAGTCCGTGAAGTTACACTCGGCTTAATTCGGTTTCAATTCCTTATAGGTGCAATGAGACGCGTTTTAGAACCTGCGCCATTCTGATTTTTTTAACGTTTCAATTCCTTATAGGTGCAATGAGACAAAACAATAACACTGATATAACACTTTATAACAAGTTTCAATTCCTTATAGGTGCAATGAGACGCGGCTGCGATAGCAATACAGGCAGGAATAGGATTTGTTTCAATTCCTTATAGGTGCAATGAGACGAGGATATAACAAGTAATTTGCCTTTGTCTACTGGGTTTCAATTCCTTATAGGTGCAATGAGACCGCCATCTGCGATGAATAGATATAACCCTACTCCCGGTTTCAATTCCTTATAGGTGCAATGAGACGTGGGGCGGCTTGGTTTGAGCGGAAACGAAAAGAGTTTCAATTCCTTATAGGTGCAATGAGACAACGTGGACAACTAAACTTGCAGCGTTCCGAACTGAGTTTCAATTCCTTATAGGTGCAATGAGACATTCGAGAATCGGGTGTAGGGCATTTATCACGGATCGTGTTTCAATTCCTTATAGGTGCAATGAGACCAGTTTTGTGGGTACAAATAATACAGAGACTTATGACTTTTTTTCGTATGAAAAATGGCCATTTTGCTCGTCTACCTCTCATTATGTAAAAAACCCGGCAGGTCGACATGTAGTACTTAAACTGTCATCTCATGACGGGATAACCTTCATTTCAATGTATCTAAATAGACCTGCAGAGACGTACGAACAGGTATTTACCCTAAGGTCGACAGGTTTTTTTATAATATTTAGCCATCACGAAACACTTACTTATCCAAACAATGAAATACTTTTGTCGTATCATTGTATTCCAACAGTCAAAGCAAACCTAATAGTCATAATATATTATCAACCGGTCTTTTGTCAAATCCAACAATCTCTTTATCCAGCCATTTTTCATTTCTTGATTTGAATACAATGAGTGAGTCCTTATCCTCCTCGTTCATGATCTTCTTTGCCTTTATCTTCAATTCTTCCAGTCTGGCTTCGGTAATTTCTCCCTCAAACACAGAATTTTGTATATGATGGAGGTAACCCCTGCAAAGCTTTAGCATCTTCGTGCATCGTTTCTGGTCCACATCGTACACAACAACAACGTACATTGTTAATCTCTCCGTTCAAACAGATGAAACCGTTCAAGCCGGTTAAAGCCGTTTAAACCGCTTAAACCGTTTAAACCGTTTAAACCGCTTAAACCACTTAAACCGCTTAAACCACTTAAACCGCTTAAACCGCTTAAACCGCTTAAACCGCTTAAACCGTTCGAACGGTTATGAAAATTCACCACCAGATCTTAAATCCCTCATACCCTTGCTCACCAATCAGGTGTTTAACCAATTTATAACATTCCAGTCTTATAAGATACCGGTAAGAGACCTGCCTCTCAAGTTTCTTATGGCTGATAATTGTCTTCAGTTTCTCATCATATTCTTTAACAACGGTCTTTCTTCCCTTCTCATTAAGGTAACAGCAATTAACATCTGTCATAAAATCCTTCTCCGTAATCTGATGTCTGTTAAGTATGGTAAATATGGTTCTGTCGCTGAAAATAGGCTTAAAAACCTCCGCCATGTCGAGACTCAGGGAAAACCTCCGTTCACCCGGTTCATGGAGATAAGAGATCAGGGGATTTAACTGCGTATGGTATATTTCACCCAGACATGTCGTATAGACCATCGAGTTTAGATACGAGATCAAGGCATTAATCATATTGTCCGGAGGCTGCTTTACCCTGCGTTCAAATGCTATCTCCTGGTCAATAATGGTGGGCCACGCCTTGTAATACGTATTTCGGATGTTTCCTTCTATTCCCATCAACTCCTCCACGACCTCTGTTTTTTCGATCTGTGACCTGAAGCCTTCAATCGTACTGATATATTCATCCACTCCTTTTCCCCTGTTGCCATAATATCTCAGGTTCTTCAGGATATTGAAACTCGCTGCTTCGATAAACGCCCTTGCCAGGACAATTCTCTTCTGACGGCTCGTATAGTGGTTCACCTGCTTCACCAGGAGTTGCCCGGAGTTTAAGTATTCCCGCGGATAATAGCTGCCGGAATAATAACCATAGTAGTTGAATACATGCACCGGTATGCCTTTCTGCGCAAGATAATTAAAGAGTTTCGTATTGAAGTCAATCTCACCGAAAGCATAGAGGGCTTCTGTGTTCTCAATGGGTATTACGGCCTTAGAACCGTCTTCCTTTTCAAAGAAGATGGTATTTTCCTGTCGTTTCAAACGGCCGTTGTTAAAGATGTAATAGTTCTGTTTCATAGTTTTAAAAATAGTTTAAGCCGTTCAAACAGTTTCAACCGTTCAAGCAGAAAAACCATATCGGTTTAAACAGTTTGAACGGCTTAATCGGCGTAGATTGTTCTTTATTACACCCAGCACATATCCCCATAACTACAATTCTTGCACATCTTCATCCTTTGTATCGGCGGAGGTAATTCGGCTTCTACAAGCACTTTGATTTCGCTTACTATTGCATGAATCTTCTCATCATCTCCCGGTTCCAAAAACACGTCCAGGGTCTTTCTGAGCTTTGGATAATTAATTTTACCCGTAATGCCTTCTACGCCCTTCTGTTTCAGATACCAGAGGTAATACTTCAACTGCCAGATATGCGGCTCTTCCACCTTGTCCGACTTCTTTACCTCGTGAATGACCCTGTCTTTCCCGATGAAATCAATCTTGATAGTGCCGTCAATCTCGATCTCCTTATTCTCCCGTTCGTACGATGTCTCGTGGATCAGCTTACCGAGGTAGACCGCATCGCTGTTGTGCTCCATTTCAATATTTTTGGTAAAATACCAGAGCTTCTTCCTGCAGAGGAAGTAATAGTTAATCTGGGTGCCGGTGAAGCGGATAGATGTTTGTTCTGTAGTGTTCATTATTTATATCCATTCATTCTTTCAATTTTCTCAATATACTGGCAAACTCACTTTTGTTAAGCTTTCCCGTTGAAAGGTCCAGCATAGCATCGTAGAGTTTCCCCTGAGAATCTGAAATGCTGATTCCATTAAGTTCGGGAAAAACCAGCGCAGATACCAGAGCGGTTCGCTTATTACCGTCAACAAAAGGATGGTTTTTACTGATGTGAAATGCATAAGCCACTGCCATTTCACAAATATCGTTATGCAAGTACTCACCATGAAAAGATGCGTGGGGCATTGCAATAGCTGAAGATAAGAGGTTTATATCCCTTATCCCCGGCAATCCTCCATACAATCTCATCTGATTGCTATGTATATCAATGACTTCGGCAAGGGTCAGAAAAAGGATATCTTTCATCATTCAGCCAGCTTCTTAAGTGTTTTTTCGTGTTTTTTATTTATTTTCACTAAAGCCGCTCTAAACTTTTTATCTCTATCCTTGTCATGAACCGGAGAAATAATAAGATTTTTCCCGTCAGTGGTGATTTCAAGTGGTGTATTCATATCAACCTTGAGGATTTCCAGTATGGGTTTATCAATAATTAATGCTGCGCTGTTACCGTGTGGGACCAGATTTTTAAGCATATTACCTCCTGAAATGTAGCATTTTGTAAATTTTTAATGCCACTAAGACACCAGGCATCAAAGAAAATACTGATGACTTAGTGACTGTATAGCAACCTCGAATTTTCTTAACGTAAAATTATGTATATACATTGTACTACCATAATATACTTCGTTCAATATTTCTTCCTATTTCAGTGTCTCAAAATTATTTTTGACAGGATTCACGGGATAAGCAGGATATTTTAATCATGTTCATACTGTCCATCCCTGTTTTGTGAAATTCGTTTTTCTTAGTGTCCATTCGTGGCTAAACCCCTCGTCTTCAACTTTTGTATAGAGAAGATTCGTTGGTTCGTTGTCATTTAATCCTCCTCATCGGTGAGACGTACCAATTCATTTGTAATACCCCTCAAACAATTTTCTTATATTGTGTGAAATGTTTGCTGCTCTGGACAAAACTATAAGGAATAACTGTTTTTACCAATATTCGATGTTCACCAAGCTTAACTGTCCCTGAGCCATAAGTACTTATACGATCAAAACCATCTTTGGCCTTACACAATACTTCCCCAAAATCATCCAGGTATTGAACCCATTGAAACTTACCGGTCAACAATCGCTCCTCCGGCTGTGGAAGTGTGTATCCTTCGGGAAGATTACCTTTGCAAATCGAATCCTTAATATATTGCCAGAAAGAGCCTCTCTTTCCTATGCAATTAATGTGACTACCTACCCTTCTTATCAAAGATACTGCATCTCCTGAAAGACCATTAATCCCTATCGCCACTTTCAGTTCAGCATCGGTATAAAAGCAAAACTCACGATAAGCAATGGTGGGAACATAGAAGCCTTTCGGGGCATCCCTTTCTTCCTGACGAATTTTTATAAAGGTATTCTGCACGATACAACCTGCCGGTGGGCTAAATCTTATTTCGCAGCCTTTAATAAGATCAAATACCTGCCGTGCCTTGATTTCGGCATTATTTTCATCAAAGCCCCTAAAGCAAGCATCAATCAAGGTCATCTTAAAAGCATAGGGAGTTGGAATCAAAAGGGTCTTTCCGCCCTTGCTTGTAGCATGGGTCATTCGAAGGGAAAAAAGGCTCACCGGTAAATAGCTTAGAATGAGCCATTTCCCTATTCCCCGGTCAATTAATTTTTCCTCAACCATGTTAGCCTCCATAAGGTTGAACCTTGCATATTATATCTGCCATTACCCCGCTAAATGCACCAAGCCCGTCAAATGGTGTAACTGCTATCGGGTCGCCGGTTGTGGTCCTATTCAGATTACCGGCAATCTTTTTTATCTCGTCTCGATAATTTGAATTCAGTCCGCTAAGAACGGGGGCAGGCAACGTGCTTGTAGATGTGGCTATAATGCCAGTGAAATCAAGGATATGCGGGTGTTGCGTATTGCGGTGCGCGCCGGTTGGTTTGATAAAGGTATTGAGCACACTCTTCAAAAGGGCTTTTATCCTGGCCTGCCTATCAATACCATCCACATAAGCAAGGGTAATATCATTCCGGCCAACTTTGTATAGGTCTATATTTGCAACTACTGCATATTGGCCGGAAGATGCGGGGCGATGAAAGATATTCTGCCCAAGATTTTCTCCGGCGCCGGAGCCTTTTCCACGGCCTTCAGGCACATATTTGGCGTGGAAGTATGATTCTGTCCGTGTGTTATCAGGACATCCCACAACCCAGCCAAACTCAATGGCTGACTTGCGGGAAATAGACCGTTTTTTTCCGCCTATTTCACTGGTAATTAAGATACCTTCTGCATCGTCAATGATGCACGTCTTGATTGCCTCAGAGAAAAGGATCCTTCGCTATCCTTCTTCGCGCCCGTATCTTGATTTAAAGTTATGACATCTTTCCGTAAATGTTTCATCACAATAAATCCTATTTGCATTGAAAATGTTACGCAGCCTTCGCATAAAGGAAGGTTAGCATTAATTTTGCCTCCATAAACAAATGTTCTGCCTGAATATGCTTGAACATGTCGCCTGAGACGGCGTTTACCGTATGATTCTTGCCTGTTGCATCCACAATTTCAACCATACGTGTCATCATGGTGTTGCCTTCGCTGCCTTCGTTGTTAAGGGCGTGCATGTTCATCGTTACAATGCCTGAAATACTT